>JAUPTR010000341.1 GCA_030917985.1 Pseudomonadota bacterium
GCTGGATCTGGCGATCCAGCAACCAAGCCTGGAAGACGTGTTCCTGCAAGTGATGCACAAGGACGCGACATGACCGGTTTTTACACCCTGCTCTACAAGGAAGTGCTACGTTTCTGGAAAGTCAGCCTGCAAACGATTCTGGCACCGGTGATCACCGCGCTGCTGTATCTGCTGATCTTCTCGCATGTGCTGGAAGACCGGGTGCAGGTCTACGAGCAGGTACGCTATACCGCCTTCCTGCTGCCGGGGCTGGTGATGATGTCGATGCTGCAGAATGCGTTTGCCAACAGCTCATCCAGCCTGATCCAGTCGAAAATCACTGGCAATATCGTATTCATCCTGCTGCCGCCACTGACAGCGCTCGAATTCTTCGGCGCCTACGTGCTGGCATCGATGATGCGCGGCATCATGGTCGGAGTCAGTGTCATCCTGCTCACCTGCTGGCTGATACCCCTGAGCCTGCCACACCCGCTCTGGTCGCTGATCTTTGCCTTGCTTGGTTGTGCCATGCTGGGCACGCTGGGTTTGATCGCCGGCATCTGGGCTGACAAGTTCGATCAACTGGCGGGATTCCAGAATTTTCTGATCCAGCCGATGACCTTTCTTGCCGGCGTGTTTTACTCCATCCACTCCCTGCCGTCTTTCTGGCAGGGTTTGTCGCGTTTCAACCCATTCTTTTATATGATTGACGGCTTCCGCTATGGCTTTCTCGGTGCATCCGACATCGCACCGATGCACAGTCTGGCAATTGTTGCCGGCAGCACCGCAGTGCTGGCGGCATTTTGTCTACATTTACTGAAAACCGGCTACAAGTTAAGGCATTAACCATGGTTACCCCAGACAGCATCAAACAATCCATCATCGCCGGCCTGAGCTGCGAATTCATCGATCTGCGTGGCGACGGCCACCACTTCGAAGCCATCATCGTCAGCCCTGCCTTTGAAGGCAAAAGCCGGATTCAGCAACATCAGCTGGTTTACCAGACACTAGGGGACCGCATGCGTGAAGAAATCCACGCATTGTCGATGAAGACGTTTACTCCGGCCCAGTGGGCCGAGAAACAAGGCTGAGTCAATGGAAAAACTGAAAATCTGCGGTGGCGCGCCGCTGGCGGGTGAAATTGCCATTTCCGGCGCCAAGAACGCCGCCCTGCCGATCCTCTGCGCCGGCCTGCTGACCGCAGATACGCTGCGCCTGACCAACGTACCGCAGCTGCGTGATGTATTGACCAAGCAGAAACTGCTGCAACAAATGGGCGTAAGGGTCATGACCGACAACGTCCACGAATTTGAAATCACCGCCAATCAGGTCGACAACCTGGTTGCCCCATACGAGCTGGTGAAAACCATGCGCGCTTCGATTTTGGTGCTGGGCCCGATGCTGGCGCGCTTCGGCGAAGCCACTGTCAGCCTGCCCGGCGGCTGCGCCATCGGCTCGCGTCCGGTGGATCAGCACATCAAGGGGCTGGAAGCGATGGGAGCCGAAATCGTCATCGAACACGGCTACGTCAAGGCCCGCGCCAAACGACTGAAAGGTGCACGCATCGTCACCGATATGGTAACGGTGACCGGTACCGAGAACCTGATGATGGCCGCAGTTCTGGCCGAAGGTACCACCATCCTGGAAAACGCTGCGCGCGAACCGGAAGTCGTGGATCTGGCCAACTGCCTGATCGCCATGGGCGCCAACATCAGCGGCGCCGGTAGCGACCGCATCACCATTGAAGGCGTCGAACGCCTGCATGGCGCCGACTACGCTGTCATGCCTGACCGCATCGAGACAGGTACCTTCCTGGTTGCCGCTGCCGCCAGCCAGAGCCATCTGGTACTGCGCAACACCCGTGCCGACATTCTTGACTCGGTGCTGGACAAGCTGCAGGAGGCCGGCGCCCACATCGAGGCCGGCAAGGACTGGATCAGCCTGGACATGAAACGCCGCCCCAAGGCAATCAATCTGCGAACACTGCCCTACCCGGCGTTTCCAACCGATATGCAGGCGCAATTCATGACCCTGAATGCAATTGCCGAAGGTACGGGAGTCATTACCGAAACCATTTTCGAAAATCGCTTCATGCACGCACCGGAGCTGATTCGGATGGGCGCCAACATCGAAACCAGCGGCAACAACGCGATCGTTCAGGGCGTAGAGAAACTCTCAGGCGCTACCGTCATGGCCACCGATCTGCGCGCATCGGCCAGCCTGGTGATTGCCGGCCTGATTGCCGAAGGCGATACAATTGTCGACCGCATCTACCATCTGGATCGCGGCTACGAACATATCGAGAAAAAACTCTCGGGCGTCGGCGCCGTGATCGAGCGCATCAGCTAAACAGGGGGCAAAAATGGGATTTTTCTCACTCGGCAAGGAAAGCCGCCCGGCGCAACAAGAAACGGTTGCAATGGCACACGCGGCAGTGACGCGCTTTCTGGAACAGCGCCAGGTAGAAAATTTCAAGGTTTACGTTGTATTGTTCGATCATCAACCGATTGTCCTGATCAAGGCGCAGCCGCAAAAGCGGCTGCGCTTTTCCAATATCATCGAGTTGCAGATTCGCAAATTTGTCCGCGAACAGACCGGCATTGAAATCCCTGCGGTTTTCTGGCGCTTCAAAACCGGCTACGACGAAGACCCAGGCCAGGAACAGGCAGACTACGATGAACAGCCTGCTTACCCGGAACAGCAGACAGCCTCGCCGGACGAGCCAGAAACCACATCGGAAGCCGTCACGGAAACACAAGCCGAACCGGCGCTGCTGGATGACGTGCGCTTTCTGGGCAGCAATGCCATCGCGGTGGAAGAAATTTCGCTGGATCATTTCGAACAGTTTCTCAGCGACCGGCCCCCGACAAGCAAGCCGGCAGAGAAACCCGAAATCGGTTAGAATCAGCCGCTATTTCGCCCTGAACACAGAATTGCCCATGATTACCATCGCCCTGTCCAAGGGTCGTATTTTCGACGAAACCCTGCCCTTGCTGGATGCCGCAGGCATCGTACCGCTGGAAAACCCGGAGAGTTCGCGCAAGCTGATCATCGGCACCAATCGTGACGATGTTCAGCTGATCATTGTGCGCGCCAGCGATGTTCCCACCTATGTGCAATACGGTGCAGCCGATATGGGCGTAGCCGGGCGCGACGTATTGATCGAACACGGTGGCAGCAATATCTATCAGCCACTGGATCTGGAAATCGCCAAATGCCGCTTGATGGTGGCGGTGCCTGAAGGTTTTGATTACGAAGGCGCAGTGCGTCGCGGCGCTCGTTTGCGGGTTGCAACCAAATACATCGACTCTGCACGCGAACACTTTGCCCGCAAAGGTGTGCATGTCGACCTGATCAAGCTGTATGGCTCGATGGAACTGGCGCCACTGGTCGGTCTGGCAGATGCCATTGTTGATCTGGTGAGCACTGGCGGTACCCTCAAGGCCAACAAACTGGTAGCGGTAGAACATATATACGACGTCAGCTCGCGCCTGATCGTCAATCAGGCCGCATACAAACTCAAACGCGACAGCATCAAGCCGATTATCGATACATTCAGCGCAGCCATCGGCAAGCAGGCGTAAGCCACCGCACGGCTTACGTTTTTGATCGGCAACGATATAATCGTTTTTTACCCTGGTTTTTCACCATGACGCAGATTCAACGCCTCGATTCGCAAGCCCCGGATTTCCGCTCGCGCCTGCACGCCCTGCTGGCCTTCGAAACCGCGCAGGATCCGCAAGTCGATCATGCGGTGCAGGCCATTCTTGCCGACGTGAAACAACGTGGCGATGCCGCTGTGCTCGAATACACCTGTCGCTTTGACAAAAGCACGGCAACCTCGCTGAACCAGCTGGAAATGTCGCAGGCCACCTTGAAGGCCGCCTACGATACGCTGCCGGAGCGCGAAAAAAATGCACTGACTCAGGCGGCACAACGGGTGCGCAGCTACCACGAGCGCCAGAAACAACAATCGTGGCAATACACGGATGAAGACGGCACGCTTCTGGGACAGAAAATCACGCCACTCGACCGCATCGGCATTTATGTGCCCGGCGGCAAGGCTGCCTATCCGTCATCGGTACTGATGAACGCGATGCCAGCACAAGTAGCAGGCGTGGAAGAAATTATCATGGTTTCGCCGGCGCGTGGTGGCGACGAACAACAACTGGTGCTGGCAGCCGCCTATCTTGCCGGCGTGCACCGCGTATTCAGCATTGGTGGCGCTCAGGCCGTGGCCGCACTGGCGTATGGCACCGAAACCATTCCGCAAGTCGACAAGATTGTTGGCCCGGGCAACGCCTACGTTGCCGCCGCCAAGCGCCATGTATTCGGTGTGGTAGGTATCGACATGGTCGCCGGCCCGTCGGAAATCCTGGTGATCTGCGACGGCAGCACCGATCCTGACTGGATTGCGATGGACCTGTTCAGCCAGGCCGAACACGATGAAATTGCCCAGTCGATTCTGCTGTGCCCGGATCAGGCTTTCATCGACCAGGTGCAGGCCAGCATCGACAAGTTGCTGCCGCAAATGCCGCGCCGGGAAATCATCGCGGCATCGCTGGCCAATCGCGGCGCACTGATCAAGGTGGGCAGCATGGACGAAGCCTGCGACATCGCCAACTTCATTGCGCCGGAACACCTCGAACTATCCGTAGCACAACCCCATGACTGGCTGCCCAAACTGCGTCATGCGGGCGCCATTTTCATGGGCCGCTTCACCTCGGAATCGCTGGGCGACTACTGTGCCGGCCCGAACCACGTGCTGCCAACCTCGCGCACGGCACGTTTTGCCAGCCCGCTGGGGGTGTATGACTTCCAGAAACGCACCAGCCTGATCGAAGTATCGGCCGCTGGCGCAGTGTCACTGGGCAAAATTGCCTCGGTATTGGCGCATGGCGAAGGCTTGCAGGCACACGCCCGTTCCGCCGAACTGCGACTGGAATCACAGCAATGAGCACGCCACAACAACTGATTCGCCCGGAAATCCTTGCGCTGCACGCCTACCACGTGCCACCGGCACAAGGCATGATCAAGCTGGACGCGATGGAGAACCCCTACTCGCTACCGGCTGATTTGCGCCAGCGGCTAGGCGAGGCTCTCGGTAATGCCGCCATCAACCGCTATCCGGATGCCAGCAGCGCAACCATCAAGCAACGCTTGCGCAGCAGCATGGGCATTGCTGAGGATCAGGACATCCTGCTCGGCAATGGTTCGGACGAACTGATCCAGATTCTGGCAATGGCACTGGCGAAACCCGGCGCAAAAATTGTCAGCGTCGAGCCAAGCTTCGTCATGTACAAGATGATTGCTGCTTTCTGCGGCATGCATTACATCGGTGTGCCGTTGCGGGCAGATGATTTTTCGCTGGATATCGATGCGCTCTTGGCGACAATTGAGCGCGAACAACCGGCACTGGTGTTTCTCGCCTACCCCAACAACCCGACGGGCAACCATTTTGCCGCCAGCGACATTGAACGTGTGCTGCAGGCTGCGCCCGGCGTGGTAGTGGTTGATGAGGCTTACCATGCGTTTGCCCGTGACAGCTTCCTGCCGCGTCTGCCGCAACATCACAATTTGCTGGTAATGCGTACGCTGTCGAAACTCGGCCTGGCAGGCTTGCGACTGGGCTTTCTGGTCGGCCACCCGGACTGGGTGCAGCAACTGGAAAAACTGCGTCTGCCCTACAACATCAATGCCTTGACGCAGGTCGCAACCGATCTGGTGCTGCAACACATTGAGGTGCTCAACCAGCAAACCGCCGAAATCCGCGCCACCCGCACGACTTTGTTTGCAGCACTGCAGGCACTACCGGGCGTCAAGCCGTTTCCGAGCGACGCCAACTTCATTCTGGCGCGTGTTCCGGATGCCCCTACCCTGTTTGCCGCGCTGAAGGCGCGCAACATCCTGATCAAGAATCTGCATGGCGGCCATCCTATGTTGCAGCACTGCCTGCGTTTTACCGTGGGCACCCCGGACGAAAATACTGCCCTGCTGAATGCACTGCGTACCGAACTCGATGAATAAGGCCATCATGAGACACGCCACTGTTACCCGTAACACTCTGGAAACCCAGATCACCATCAGCATCAATCTGGATGGCACCGGCAAGAGCCAGTTCCAGACCGGCCTGCCATTTCTGGACCACATGCTGGATCAGGTAGCACGCCACGGCTTGATTGATCTGGATATTGTTGCCAACGGTGATTTGCACATCGACGGCCATCACACCGCGGAAGATATTGGCATCACCCTGGGCCAAGCGTTTGCTCAGGCCATTGGCGACAAAAAGGGCGTGCGCCGATACGGCCATGCCTATGTGCCGCTGGATGAAGCGCTGTCGCGAGTGGTGGTGGATCTATCGGGCCGCCCGGGATTGGAATTCTCGGTCGATTTCACCCGCGCAATGATCGGCACATTTGATGTGGATCTATTCCATGAGTTTTTCCAGGGTTTCGTCAACCACGCGGGCGTTACACTGCACATCGACAACCTGAAAGGCAACAACGCCCACCATCAGGCGGAAACCGTGTTCAAGGCCTTTGGCCGTGCGCTGCGCATGGCGACAGAACCCGACCCACGCATGGCGGGCACGATGCCATCGACCAAGGGCTCGCTGTAAGTCTGGCTTGGGCAATTCAAACTGCATTTGCAGCAACCCTGAAATATTTCTATAAATTCAACAATGAAACAAAAGATTGCAGTGGTCGACTACGGAATGGGCAACTTGCGCTCGGTAAGCAAAGCGCTGGAACATGTTGCGCCTCAAGCCGAAATTCTGTTGACCGACGCCCCCGACGTGATCCACGCCGCCGACAAAGTCGTTTTTCCCGGCCAGGGCGCCATGCGTGACTGCATGGCCGAGCTGGATGCGCGCGGCCTGCGTGCCGCGGTGCAAGAGGCAGCTGCCAGCAAGCCGTTTCTCGGCATTTGTATTGGCCAGCAAATGCTGTTTGCCCATAGCGAGGAAATGGACACACCCGGCCTCGGCATTTTGCCCGGCAACGTTGTGCGTTTCCCTGCCGATCGCATGGTCGACGCGGCTGGCAATCGCCTGAAAGTGCCGCACATGGGCTGGAGTGAAGTCTGGCATGCACGCGCTCACCCGCTCTGGAAAAACATTGCCGATGGCGAGCGCTTCTATTTCGTGCACAGCTATTTTGTTGATACGCCGGACCGGCAACTGGTCACCGGCGAATCCGATTACCCGTTCCGCTTTACCTGTTCGGTAGGCCGGGACAACCTGTTTGCCACCCAGTTTCATCCGGAAAAGAGCCACACCGCCGGATTGCAGCTACTGGCCAACTTCGTCAACTGGGATGGTCAGGCATAACGCTGACCCTTTTATTCGCCTTTAACCAACTCACTTCTTGTCATCATGCTACTGATTCCTGCTATCGATCTGAAAGACGGCCAATGTGTACGCCTGCGCCAGGGCGAAATGGAAGGGGCGACGGTTTTTTCCGACAACCCCGCTGCCATGGCCAAACACTGGCTCGACTCAGGTGCTCGCCGCCTGCATCTGGTTGACCTCAATGGCGCCTTTGCCGGCAAACCGAAAAACCTGGATGCCATTCGCGAGATCCTGTCGGTTATCAATGGTGAAATCCCGGTACAACTGGGTGGCGGCATTCGTTCGCTGGAAACCATCGAACAATATCTGGACATTGGCCTCAGCTACGTAATCATCGGCACCGCAGCAGTCAAAACACCAGGCTTTCTGCATGAAGCCTGCGATGCATTCCCCGGCCATGTAATGGTTGGTCTGGATGCGAAAGATGGCAAGGTTGCGGTTGACGGCTGGTCGAAAATCACCGGTCATGACGTGGTTGACCTGGCTAAGCGTTTTGAAGATTATGGTGTAGAGGCCATTGTTTACACCGATATCGGTCGTGACGGCATGTTGTCCGGTGTCAATATCGATGCCACGGTCAAACTGGCCCAGGCATTGCATATTCCAGTGATCGCCAGCGGTGGACTGACCAACCTCGACGACGTACGCGCGCTGTGTGCGGTTGAAGATGAAGGTATCAGCGGCGCCATCACCGGCCGCGCCATCTATGAAGGTACCATTGACTTCAAAACAGCACAGGAACTGGCCGACGAACTCGGTAATTGATCGCCTCAACCCGCCGACATCACGTCGGCGGGTATAATCCTCACCTCCTGCCTATCGTTGTTTCGGAATCGACATGTCACTCGCCAAACGCATCATTCCCTGCCTTGACGTTACCGCTGGCCGCGTGGTCAAGGGCGTCAATTTTGTCGGCCTGCGTGATGCCGGCGACCCGGTTGAAATCGCCAAGCGTTACGACGATCAGGGCGCAGATGAACTGACATTCCTCGACATCACGGCCAGCTCCGATGCACGCGACATCATCCTGCACATCATTGAAGATGTAGCAACACAGGTGTTTATTCCACTCACGGTTGGCGGCGGCGTACGTCAGGTAGAAGATGTGCGCCGACTGCTGAATGCCGGTGCTGACAAGGTCAGCATCAACACATCGGCAGTCACCAACCCGCAACTGGTGGCCGATGCAGCAGGCCGTTTCGGCTCACAATGTATCGTGGTGGCAATTGATGCCAAGAATATTGGCACACCCGAAGCGCCCAAGTGGGAAGTGTTTACCCATGGCGGCCGCAATCGCACCGGCCTGGACGCCATCGAATGGGCCCAAAAGATGCAGCAACTGGGTGCCGGAGAAATCCTGCTGACCAGCATGGATCGTGACGGTACCAAAGTTGGCTTTGATCTGGGCCTGACCCGCGGCGTGTCCGATGCGGTCTCGATTCCGGTGATTGCCTCAGGCGGCGTTGGCAACCTGCAGCACTTGGCTGATGGCGTGTTGCAGGGCCACGCCGACGCAGTGCTGGCTGCCAGCATTTTCCACTTTGGCGAATACACCGTGCAGCAGGCCAAACAGCTGATGCGTGAACAGGGAATCGAGGTACGTCTATGAAATGGCTCGACGAAATCCGCTGGGATGACAACGGCCTGGTACCGGTGATTGCACAGGACTGGCAAACCGGCAGGGTATTGATGTTTGCCTGGGCCAACCGCGAGGCATTGGCCGCCACCGCAGACAAAGGCACTGCACACTACTGGTCGCGTTCACGCAACAAATTGTGGAACAAGGGCGAAGAGTCGGGCCACACGCAGAAAGTGCACGAAATCCGTATGGACTGTGATGAAGATGTGGTGATTTATCAGGTCGAACAAATCGGTGGCATCGCCTGCCACACCGGCCGCCAGAGCTGTTTTTATCGCCGTCTGGAAAACGACCGATGGATCAGTGTCGATCCGGTGTTGAAAGACCCTTGCGAAATTTATACAAACCCGTAATTCCGTTTCTTTGCAGAGGCATGACGCTTTCTTGATTACTCGCAATGTTCATAATTGCCACGTAAAATAAGCTGTTCACCTCAATTAGCTCAGGTTGTTATCCATGATTAGCGCAGAAGTATTGCAACGCCTTGGCGAGACGCTTGAAAGCCGCAAAGGCGCCGAACCGGGTTCGTCCTATGTTGCCAGCCTGTTTCACAAGGGGCAGGACGCAATCCTGAAAAAAATCGGCGAAGAAGCCACCGAAACCGTGATGGCATCGAAAGACAATGACCGTCTGCATATCGTGCGAGAAGTGGCGGATTTGTGGTTCCACAGCATGGTCTTGCTGGCTTGGCATGGCCTCGGCCCAAACGACGTGCTGGCGGAACTGCATCGTCGCGAGGGCATTTCCGGCGTTGACGAAAAAGCCGCCAGACCAAACAACTGAGGATTAAGCGCAATGAGCAACTGCATTTTCTGCAAGATTGCCGCCGGCGAAATTCCGGCCAATAAGATTTACGAAGACGACGACCTGATCGCCTTCCACGACATTAATCCGATAGCCGCAGTACATTTTCTGATTGTGCCGAAGCAACACATCGAGTCACTGGCGCATACTCATCCGCGGGATCTGGGTATTCTCGGGAAAATGCTGCTACTGGCCCCCAGGTTAGCGGCGGAGCAGGGTCTGGAAAGTGGTTTCCGCACAGCCATCAACACCGGCAAGGGCGGAGGCCAGGAAGTCATGCATCTGCATATTCATGTATTCGGTGGTGGTAAAACCGGAAAAATGGCCGATGTACTGGCCAAACTGTAAAACGCGAGGTAATTAAAATGGGTTCGTTCAGCATCTGGCACTGGTTGGTTGTTCTGCTGATTATCGTCATGGTATTTGGCACAAAAAAATTGCGTAATGTCGGAGGAGACCTGGGCGCAGCAGTAAAAAACTTCAAGGAAGGCATGAAGAACGAAGACGGCCAACCTGCCAATAAAGAAGCAAACAGCGGCCGCGCCATTGATGCCGAAAATAACGAAAAGCGTGGCTAATTGACACGCTGGATGGAAAGTAACCGCCGTGTTTGATATCAGTTTCGGCGAAATGATGGTGGTCGGGGTCGTTGCCTTGGTAGTGATTGGCCCCGAACGCCTGCCCAAGGTTGCGCGAACCGTTGGTAGTTTTGTCGGTAAGGCACAACGCTATGCCACGCAGGTTCGCAACGATATCAATGCACAGATAGAGCTGGAAGAATTGCGCAAGACACAGCAGGAAATCCGTGATGCGGCGCAACAATTCGAGCAATCCATCAGCCAGGAAATAAAAGCGGCAGAAACAGAAGTCGCACACATTCACCAGCAGGTAGACGAAATACGTGCCGATCTGAACCAGATTGAAGCAAATACTGAATCTGATCCAGGCCAGTCACCCAGCGCTGCAGAGCAGAATTTGCCCGCACATATGGAAAACCCTGACGTAGATGCGGAAGAACAGGCCTTGCGCAACCAGCAAATGGATCTGTTTGCCAATCGATCGCCAGATCCGACAACTTCGGCAAAATCCGGATGACCATCGAGAATCAAACGCAACAAACCTTTATCACCCACCTGATTGAATTACGCGACCGCTTGCTGCGCGTTTTGCTCGGCATTGTGCTGGTGTTTGTTGCCTTATTCAACTGGTCAGGTGATATCTACCATTTGCTCGCCTTACCCATGCTTGAGGCGCTGCCCAAAGGCGGGCAGATGGTTGCAACCGAGGTGACAACGCCATTCTTCGTGCCAATGAAGGTCACCATGATGGCAGCGTTCCTGATCAGCCTGCCGAACACCTTGTATCAGGTATGGGCCTTTATTGCTCCAGGCCTTTACGACCACGAAAAGAAGCTGGCAATTCCGCTGGTCATGGCCAGTTTGCTGCTGTTTCTGCTGGGCATGGCATTTGCCTATTTCTTCGTATTTCCCGTCATATTCGGTTTCATGACCAAAGTCGCCCCTCTTGGCGTCGCGGTAATGACGGATATCGGAAACTATCTGGATTTTGTCATGGGCATGTTTCTCGCCTTCGGCATCACTTTTGAAGTACCGATTGCTGTAATCCTGCTGGTCCGCTTCGGGGTAGTCAGCATCACCCAGCTGAAGGAAGCACGATCCTATGTGATTGTCGGCGCATTCGTCATCGCGGCGGTTGTTACACCACCGGATGTGTTGTCGCAAATCATGCTCGCCGTTCCGCTATGGCTGCTTTACGAAGCCGGCGTTATCATTGCCGGCTGGCTGGAAACCAAAAGATCGGAAGAGCACAC
>JAUPTR010000342.1 GCA_030917985.1 Pseudomonadota bacterium
ACCATCACCGAATGCAGAAACGCCGTACCGGTCAGCCACGGCATGAAGGATGCATTTTCCACCGGGTCCCACGCCCAGTAACCACCCCAGCCCAGCTCGTAATACGCCCAGTAACCACCCATGGCAATGCCGAAGGTCAACATCAGCCAAGAGAACAAGGTCCAGCGGCGGGTGGCCTTGATCCACTCGGCATCGGCGCGGCCTGACAACAATGCGGCCATGGCAAACGCAAACGGAATGGTGAAACCGACATAACCCATATAGAGGAATGGCGGGTGGAACACCATGCCCGGATCCTGCAGCAAGGGGTTCATGCCCGCGCCGTCCGGCAAACGCTCGCTGGCCATCTGGTAAGGGTTGGAGAGAAAACTGACCAGCGACAGAAAACCTGCCATCACTGCCTGCGAAATCAGCAGCAGATAAGGCATGGTGCGCGGGTGGGTGGACCAGTGCCACCAGGCGGCCAGCGCCGCATACAGCGACAGAATCCACACCCACAGCAACAGCGAGCCTTCATGCCCGCCCCACAAGGCGGTGGCCAGGTAGAACAAGGGCAGATCGTTGCTGGAATGAGCGGCGACGTAATCCAGCGCATAATCGTGCGTCAGGAAAGCGTATTCGAGAATGCCGATACTGACGGTCAGCGTCAGAAACACCAGAAACACGGAGTAACGGGCCGAGCGTGCCCAGCCCGGAGAGCCGCGCAAGGCGGCCAGCGCGGCGCCGATACCGGCCAATGCAAGGCACAGGGCCAGGCTCAGGGCGAAATGTCCAATCGCGAGATACATGATTATTGCTTCAAGGTTTTGATCAGGTCTTCTTTCGGCATTTCCTTGCCGGCGCGCTTCATTTCTACCGGCATGTAATCCTCCGCATGTTTGGCCATGATCAGTTTTGCTTCAAAACGGCCCGACTGGCGCCAGAAACCTTCCACCACTGCGCCCTGCCCTTCGGCAAACAGATCGGGCGGCACGCCGACATAACGTACCGGAATGGTTTTTTCGCCATCGGTGAGCAGAAACTCGATTTCGGTATCTTGTGGCTTGACCTTCATACTGCCCTTGACCACCATGCCGCCGACCCGAATCCGGTCGTTTTCCTGCGCAGGCGTCAGTTTCACCACTTCGGCCGGGGTGTAGAAATACACCAGCGAATCGCTGAAGCTGCCCCAGGCCAGATAAGCCACGATGCCGGCCACCACCAGCGCGCTGCCGACAATGCCAATTTTGCGATTCATGCAACCTCCCGTTCCAGCTTGCGCAACTTGAGTTCCAGTGTCAGCGTGCGCAGCAACAATACACACAGCACCAGGCCAAAGCCGGCAGCCACATAACCATATTTTGGATTGATCCCCACAAAATCGGCAGCCAGGCTGCCGTCAGCCTGCCGTTTGCCGCCCACCAGCATGGTTTTCAGCTCGCGCACACTGTCGCCATCTTTGCCGGTGTAACGTACCGGCACCTTTTGTCCGTCGATATCCAGCACAAACAGCAAGGCCCCCGCCTCGGCCTTCAGCGAGCCGCCACTGACGCGGCCCAGCAAACGCACCTGGGTGCCGGCAGACTGTTGCGCATAGGCGCTCAGTGCAATCGGCGCCACCTGTTCCTGATAACGCTGCCAGCCGGCGTTGACCGCAGCCAGCAGGGCCGCCAGCGCCAATCCCCAGCGAATCCAATTGATCATTGCGCAAACTCCATCAGTTGCTGACGCTGCTTCTGTTCCAGCTGCGCCTGCAATTGCAGGCGGCGTGTGTACAGCAGCGTCAGGTAGACAAACAGGGTCATCATGCCGGCGGCCATCAGCGCCAGCGAGGTAAGCATTTCCGGGGCAATCGCAATCTTGCCGGCGCCCTTGAACGACGCCGGCTGGTGCAGGGTGCGCCACCAGCGCACCGACAGATGGATTACCGGCAGATCGATAAAGCCGACCAGTGCCAGCACTGCGGCAAAACGCGCCTGCCGCTCCGGATCTTCCACATAAGTACGCAGCATCAGATAACCGGCCATCATCAGGAACATCACCGCAAACGACACCAGCCGCGCATCCCACGTCCACCATGCGTTCCAGGTCGGCTTGCCCCAGATCGAGCCGGACATCAGCGTGCAGGCAGTAAACACAATCCCGACCGCCATCGCGGCATGGGCAATCTGATCGGCAAGCGGCGCGCGCTTCCACAGATAAACAATACTGGCGATGAACGCCACGCTGTACGCCAGCAATGAGGTTTTCGCCAAGGGCACATGCAGATTCATCAGCCGCGCCACTTCACCCTGATAATAATCAGCGGGTGCTTTCACCAATGACCAGTACAAGCCCGCAGCCAGCAACAGCCAGGCAGCCAGGCCAATCAGCGGCGCCAGACGCTGCGCCAGTTTGAATAGTTGATTGAACACTCAGCTCTCCAATACGAATTCGAAAGTCCAGTAAGCGACGATCACAAATACCAGATCAAACGCCGTCAGCAACTGCAGCCAGCCACTGTAGTGCGCCAGCGGTTTGGCCGCCAGCACCGCAGCGGTGGCCTGCACCGCGCCGATGATCACCGGAAACGCCAGCGGCAAGGTAAGAATGGGAAACATCAACTCGCGCGCCCGGACT
>JAUPTR010000343.1 GCA_030917985.1 Pseudomonadota bacterium
TCTTGAACTCTTCAAAGTCGATTGGTGTCGAGTTGTTCGGGTTGCCTTTCGGCTTGCCGTCGGCACCCGGATAACCGTTGTTCTTTTCGTTCACTTCCAGCGCGTGGTTCGGGCGCAGGCCATAACCGATGTCGGTGACACCTTTCTTGAAGTTGACGTTTTTCTTCACAAACGCCTCGTTCACTGCACCGTTCTGGATGATGTAGTTGCAGATGTAGTTGAGGATCGCCAGATCACTCTGCGGCTTGAAGATCAGCGTATTGTCTGCCAGCTCGGTGGAGCGGTGGTCAAAGGTCGACAACACATGGATTTTTACGTGTTTGGCAGTCAGGCGGCGATCAGTGATGCGCGACCAGAGGATCGGGTGCATTTCCGCCATGTTCGAGCCCCACAGCACGAAGGCATCGGCTTTTTCCATGTCGTCGTAACAACCCATCGGCTCATCAATGCCGAAGGTGCGCATGAAGCCGGCAACGGCCGAAGCCATGCAGTGGCGGGCATTCGGGTCGAGATTGTTGCTGCGAAAGCCTGCCTTGAACAGCTTGGCTGCAGCATAACCTTCCCAGATGGTCCACTGGCCGGAGCCGAACATGGCGATGTTTTTCGGGCCACCGGCCTTGAGCGATGCCTTGCACTTTTCGGCCATGATGTCGAAGGCCTGATCCCAGCTAATCGGGGTGAATTCGCCGTTCTTGTCGAACTTGCCGTTTTTCATGCGCAGCAGTGGCTGGGTCAGGCGATCCTTGCCGTACATGATCTTCGACAGGAAATAACCCTTGATACAGTTCAGACCCTTGTTGACCGGGGCATCCGGGTCGCCCTGGGTGGCCACCACGCGGCCGTCTTTCACGCCGACCAGCACGCCGCAGCCGGTGCCGCAGAAACGGCAGGTGCCTTTATCCCAGCGGATGCCGTCCGCACCCGGCTTGGCAACCGTGGCGGCTACCGCAATCGGAATCTGCACGCCGGCAGCGGTGGCAGTGGCGGTGACTGCACTGTTTTTGATGAACTCACGACGGGTAAGGCTCATGACTGAATCTCCTGTTCAAGCGCTGCATCTTCTTCGAAATGGTGGTAGACCATCGACGCCGACAATACGCCAGGCAACTGGCGGATTTGCTCGAAGCATTCGGTGGTGGCGCGGTCGTCGCTGGCCTCGATGGTGACCACCATTTTGTGATCAGGGCTGATGGCATGGATCTCCACGCCGCCCATGTCGTCGAGCCCGGTCTGAACCACGGGTAAATGATCGGGGTGTGCATGCACCACGATGCCGGAAATGTTCACTTCGACCCCCTCAATCTGAAAAACCCTGTACGGAATATGGTTGCAGCTGCGAGATTGCGCCTGCGAGAGACCAAATTCCTTGATAGCTATCAAGTATCGCTGTGCTTGCTTGCGCTGGCGCAAAATCTGCTGCGGGCCAGAGTCAAGGCCGGCCCGCCGTTGATAATTGTCAAGGTGATGGCTGAGGCCTTTGCCTACACTGCGCGACATGATTGCAAACACATCTTTGCCCCTGTTGCAGGTTAGGGGTGTTGCCAAACATTTTCAGCATGCGCCGGTGTTGCGTGGCGTGGATCTGGATCTGGCTGCCGGCGAGTGTTTTGCGCTGTTTGGCGCCAACGGTGCCGGCAAAAGCACCCTGTTGCGGGTGCTGGCCACGCTGCAGCGGCCCAATGCCGGGCAATTCTCGATTTGTGGCCACGATGGCGTGGCGCAGCGCGATCAGGCACGCCAGCATGTATTTGCAGTAGCGCATGGCAGTCATCATTACGATGAGCTGAGTGCGCTGGAAAATCTGCAGTTTGCCCTGGGCTTGCGTGGTATCGGCTTGCAAGCGGGTGCGCTGGAGGATGCCTTGGCCAAGGTTGGCCTGCAGGCATTTGCCGGTGCGCGGGTGCGGGTGTTTTCCTCGGGCATGAAAAAACGGCTGGCGCTGGCCAAGGCGATGTTGCTCAATCCATCGCTTTTGCTGCTGGATGAACCTTATGCCGCGCTGGATGAAATCGGTGTGGCGCTGGTCAACGATTTTGTGCGCGAGCGCCTCGCGGCTGGCGCAGCCATACTGATGGTGTCGCACGATCGGCAGCTCAGTGCACAGGTGGCGAGCCGGGTGGGGGTGTTGCGGCGCGGCAGGCTGGAAGAATGCAGCGTCGAGGAATTGCTGGAAGCGGAGGACTGGCTGCAATGAATGCCTTTATCGCCGCCGTGCGCGCCATTGTCTGGAAAGACCTCGCCAGCGAATGGCGCAGTCGCGAACAGATGGCTTCGATGTTTTTCTTCGCCTTGCTGACACTGTTCATTTTCAACTTTTCGCTGAACCTCGATCCGGCCCAGGTGCGTGAGCTGATGCCGGGGCTGATCTGGATTTCCTTTTCGTTTACTGGCGTGATTGGCCTGGGGCGTTCCTTCATCGCCGAACGCGAAAATGATTGCCTCGATGCCTTGCTGATGTCGCCGGCTCCCAAGGGCGCGCTGTATCTGG
>JAUPTR010000344.1 GCA_030917985.1 Pseudomonadota bacterium
ATCTGTCGACCTGAGCCAGTGCATCTTCGAGGATTTTTACGTTTGGGCGCAGTTCGATTGCCTTGCGGTAACCTGGTGCCGCCAGGCTCGGCTCTCCCAGCGCTTCGTAGACAAAACCTGCCAGATAATGGCTGACGGCGCTCTGGTAGCTGTTTTTCAGGCCCGTGACTTCAGGGTCGTCGAGGGTTTCCACCGGGTAGCCCTTGAGATCCTTGTACTCGGTTTTAACGTCGCGTTCCTGTGCTTCCGCTTCCACTTTCTCAATCTGTTTCGAACGCATGTCTGCGATCAGCGCTTCGCGTTCGTGGGTTTTCTTGATTTCTACCCGCGCATCTTCCAGCCGGCCCTGGGCTGCGTGGTTGACGGCCAGCAGGGTCGATAGCATGACTTTTTCGTAGTCCTGGCCATCGTAACGACGCGAGTTGTCGTTCAGCAGATAACTGGCGAAATCACCCAGCAATTTGTTGGGGTCGGTTTTGTATTCGTTTTCCCAGATGCGGATCATCTCGTCGCCACCGAGCCATGCGGTGGTGCTTTGTGGCAAGTCGCCTTTCAGTTGCAGCAACTGGCCTTTTTCCATGAAATAGAGGAGTTCCTTGTCGTCGCCCTTATTGTTTTCTTCCAGACGCTGCAGAGCAAGGTCAACCCGGCCCGAGCCCATGCTGGTGGTGGCTTCGGACATTTCGCTGTTATAACTGCGGAAAGTGCTGCAGCCGGAAAGGCTGAGGCCTGTCGCTAGCACCAGCGACAGCAAGGTAAGACGTGATGGTTTCAAGTTTTTTCTCCGCCACCGTATGGCCGGTGGTTGAATGGGATGGTAATACCCGCTGCCCGCGGCAGGCAGCAAGCAGATTAAATTCCAATCGCATATTTTAGCTGCCTTTGCTGGCGTCTGCAGCAACTTCAATATAAACGCGAGCCAGGAGCGGTGCCAGGTGTGTGATCGATGATTTCGCCAACTTGCCTTTGTTGCAGTGTCAGACCAATATGCAGCAATAAAATCAGGAGACACACTGATTGGCTTTTGCATCATATTGATCTGGTTGCATGGCGTTTGAACTGGCAAAGATGGCTCCTGCCTTGACGGAAGGGCAGAGAGCAGACTGGTGGCAAGTTCAAGTGAAATCTGGCTGGATCAATCGTTTCGATTGCCTGATCAACGCGTGTTTCCTGAACTTGCCGGCAACGTACCGGTTTATCCATTGATCTGCCGGAGGAGCGCTGTCGTTAATGGAAATCTACCAATTACGCACTTTTGTCGCTGTGGCACAGCAAGGGCATCTGACCCAGGCCGCGGAAATCCTGCATTTGTCGCAACCTGCCGTCACCGCGCAGATCAAGGCGCTGGAAGAAGAGCTGGGGCTGGCGCTGTTTGAGCGCACGGCAGGTGGTGTGCTACTGACCAAGGCCGGGGCGATGTTGCTGCCGCAAGCCGAGCAGTTGATTGCCGGTGCCCGCGGCATGTTGACGCTGGCCAAGGGAATGCATGGCCAATTGTCTGGCAAGATCCGGCTGGGCACGGTGGGGGATCCCGCCGTGTTGCGGCTGGCGGATTTTCTGGTGGAATTGCATCAGCAGTTTCCCTTGCTGGATGTGCATACCTTTCACAGCATCTCTGGCTCGGTGCTCAATGATGTGCGCAAAAAAAACCTCGATGCCGGTTTTTTTATCGGCAAGAATCCCTATGTCAATGTCCACAGCCTGGTTCTGCGCGAGCTAACGTTTTGCGTGGTGGCCCCCAGTGCGTGGAAAGAACGGCTGCAATCGGCCAGCTGGAAAGATGTCGGCAAGCTGCCGTGGGTCTGGATCAACCAGTTTAATTCCTACAACAAGCTCAGCACCGAGCTGTTTCGCGAAAAGAATATTGCGCCGCAAAAAGTGTTCGAGCTGGATCAGGAGAGCACCACACTGGCGTTGGTGAAGGCTGGCGTTGGCATGTCGTTGATGCGCGACGAATTGGCGCAGGAGGCGATCAAGTCGGGAGAGGTGATCGAGTGGGGCGGAGTGCGCAAGACCACGCCACTCAATTTTATTTATCCGGCAGAATGCCGCGATGATCCGCTGGTCAATGCCATGTTGCAGGTATTGCATGGCATGTGGCTACCGTTAACCAGTCAATAAAACTTTGCAGCAATTAAAAACCGATGCGGCAGAGGCACCGCATCGGTGAGGAGAGACTGCTCTTCTGCCGGTGCAACGGCAGGGGTGGGGACCCCGGAAAAAGAACATTGATATAATGGTAACGTCGCCTGGTCTGCCGCCGTCAGTGACAGATGTCATGTTTGCTGCAAGACGAATTGCCCGCTTTTCAGCCCAGACCGGCGTCGCGCAGTTTCAGCAAGGCGCGTGCGCGGTTTTGCACGCCGAGTTTTTCCATGATGCTGGACACGTAATTACGTACTGTTCCGCTGCTCAGGCCGAGCGCGCTGGCGATTTCCTTGTTGTGCTTGCCGGCACACAACTCGCGGATCACTTCCAGCTCGCGTGGAGTAAAGGTATCCAGCCGGTTGGCGCTATGCTGCGCCGGCAGTGGAATCTGCCCGCCAGCAGCGACCTTGCGCAGCACGCTGGCAAAGCTATCGAGTTCTGCATCTTTCAGCAGGCAGGCATTGGCGCCGAGCTGAATGCCCTGGGTCAGCGCCAGCGGCTCTTCAAACGTCGTCATCAGCACCACCGGCTTGTGCCAGCCCTGGCTGCGCAACTGCGCCAGAGTGGCCAGGCCGTCCATGTCCGGCATGCGGATATCCATTAATAGCAGGTCGGGCTCAGTTGGCGGGTTTTCCAGCCATGCCAGGCACTGTTTGCCGCTTGCCAGTTGGGCCACCACCTCGAAATCGTCGCAGGTGTCCAGCAGTGCGGCGATGCCTTGACGCACGATGGCTTGGTCATCCACAAGCAGGATTCGGATCATGATACTGACTCTCTCTCTTAACAGAAGCGACAGGGGGTGCTGCAGTATGGCAGTTGTCGGTGCCGGGCGCCGCACGCGCTGGCTGCCGCTGCCCGGGGCGGATTGTAGGCGTTTGTCGGCATGTTTGTCAGATGATGAATGTCACATCAGCACCCGGCCGCGCGGGGCGCGGTGTGAGCTGAATTCTTTGATTATCAATTAAATTGTTCTGGAAATGCATATGTCATTGTGCCAGAATAGAGCAAATATTCGAGTATGGAGAGACAATATGTGGCTGGACAGATGGATGCAGCGGCTGGCGATACTGGCAACCGTCGGTTTCATTTTGCTGCCGCACGTCAGCAAGGCGGCTGAAAGTGCAGAAGGCTTTTCGTTTGCCGCGCTCAAGGCTGCAGGTACTGGCTATCCGGCGCAGCTGGAAGAGGTTGCCGCTGACGATGGCAGCAAGCTGGTTTATCGTTTGTACGCGCCGCGCAATCCACTGGCAGTGCTGATTTTCTACCATGGCAGTGGTTCCCACGGCGCTGCCGGCTATCAGCATCTGGCACGCGCCTTGAGCGAGCAGCAGATTGCGGTGATTACGCCGGATATCCGCGGCCATGGCGATTCAGAAGGCAATCGTGGTGCTGCACCGAAAACGGCAACGGTGTTTGATGATGTATCGAACATGATCGAAGTGGCGCAGCAGCGGTTTGCCGATTTGCCGGTTTATCTTGGTGGCCACGACTCGGGTGCCGGCCTGGCGCTCAACTATCAAAGCTACCCGCAACGCGAAGTGGTTGACGGCCTGGTATTGCTGGCGCCCGATATGGGGCCGTTTTACGACACCCGCCGAGCCAAAGGCCCGGTGTTCTCCAAAATCGACACTTCGCGCCTGCTGGTGAATCTGCTGACCGCCGGCAAGGCCATGGGTACGGCCCTCGGCAGCAGCTTTGCCTACCCCGCCGAGCTGTACATGAAAGATTCGAAGCTGATTTCCGGCCACACCATGAACATGACAGCTGCAGTTACGCCGCGCAAACCGAAGGACCAGCTGGCCGAGCTGACAATGCCGGTAGGCGTGTGGGTGGGGGCTGAGGATGAAATGATTGACCCGGCCAAGCTGACTGATCTGGTGCGCAGCGCTGCACGCCTGCGCACGGTGGCAACCGTGCCCGCCGAAACACATTTCTCGTTGCAGCTGAGAGCCGCCGATGCGATTGGCCCGTGGATTCGCGAACAGGCGCTCGCCAGTAAATAAAAATGCGGCAGTGCCGCATTTTTATTTCAAAACGCTGCTTCAGGTTACTGGCGGCTTGCGTGCTGATTTGGGGCGGAAGGCTGCAACCACCGCCGCATTGGTTTCTATATATGGCCCGCCGATCAGGTCGATGCAGTAAGGTACTGCGGCAAAAATGCCTGGCACCTTGCTGTTGCCTTCGGCATCTTTCAAGCCTTCGAGTGTCTCCCTGATGGCTTTGGGTTGTCCCGGCAGATTGAGAATCAGTGCCTGTTTGCGGATGACGCCCACCTGGCGCGAGAGGATTGCGGTGGGTACAAACGCAAGGCTGATCTGGCGCATTTGCTCGCCAAAACCCGGCATCACGCGGTCGGCCACTGCCAATGTGGCTTCCGGGGTCACGTCGCGCAGCGCGGGGCCGGTGCCGCCGGTGGTCAGCACCAGATGGCAGCCTTGCTCGTCCACCAGCTCTTTCAGCGTAGCTTCGATTTGCGGCTGTTCATCCGGAATCAGGCGGGTGAGCATCTCCCAGGGGGTGCTCAAGGCCTGGCCAAACCATTCCTGCAGCGCCGGAATGCCCTTGTCTTCGTAAACACCCTGGCTGGCCCGGTCGCTGATCGACACCAGGCCGATTTTCAGTAATGGCTCACTCATCGTCGTCTTCAGTGTCGTCAGCTTTGGATTTACCCGGCAACTCCGGTTCCGGCATCAGCTCTTTCAGAGACTGGAACAGGGTGCGGAAGTTTTTCGGTGGCTTTTGCTCGTCGCGTTCCTTGCGCGCATTGCGAATCAAGGTGCGCAGGTATTGCGCATCAGCCTGCGGATGTTTGCTCAGCAACTCCTGCAGCGCCTTGTCGTCCGCCAGCAGGCGTTCGCGGGTGCGTTCCAGCAGGTGCAGCCAGGCGCTGTGTTCGTCAGATTTGCCTTGAAGGCGGTCAAGCAAGGCCTGGATCGGGGTCGGGTCAACTTCGCGCATCAGTTTGCCAATGTACTGGCTCTGGCGGCTGATGGCGCCCCAGGAGGTCAGTCGCTTGGCTTCACGCACGGCATCCAGCAGGCGTTCCGGCAGGTCGAGGGTACGCAGATGTTCGTTGGAAAGTTTCACCAGCTGATCGCCAAGCGATTGCAGGTCTTTCATCTCGCGTTTTTTCTGGCTTTTGCTTGGGGGTTCGAATTCGTCGTTGGTATCGTGCATCGGGGGGATGCCTTGCAGTAAATTTGGTATGATAATTCAACTTGCCCGGCTTCCGCTTGGTTTACTTGTAGCTGGCGCCAGACGCCGCTTGCCGCAATCTGCCGCAAAGCGTTGTCAAGCTTGCTCCGATCCATGTTTCGCCATAATTTGAGGCCATCAGGCCCGAACTGGAAAAATGCCAAATCAGAATAAATCGGTACGGGGCGAATTCGCCTATGCCAAATCCGCGCTGGCCGAACTGGCCCAGCGTGCGCTTTCTCACGCCCAGACACTGGGTGCCAGCGCCTGCGACGTAGAAGTCACCGAAGGCTTCGGCCAGAGTGTCACGGTACGTCTGGGCGAGGTCGAAACTATCGAATACAACCGCGACAAGGGTGTCGGCGTCACCGTATACGTTGGCCAGCAAAAGGGCCATGCCAGCACTTCCGATTTCTCGGCTAAAGCGATTGAAGATGCCGTGCGCGCCGCGTTTTCGATTGCACGCTATACCGCTGCCGACGATTGTGCCGGCCTGGCTGATCCGGCACGCCTGGCGCACAACGCGCCGGATCTGGACTTGTGCCATCCCTGGGCGTTGACGGTGGAAGAGGCGATTGCCCAGGCGCAGCAGTGCGAAGACGCTGCGCGTGCCGTGGACGTGCGTATCAGCAATTCGGAAGGTGCCACTGTTGGCACTCAGTGTTCGCATTTCATCTATGCCAACAGCAACGGCTTTTGTGATGGTTATGCCACCTCGCGTCACAGCATCAGCTGTTCGGTGATTGCCGAATCGGCCAGCGGCATGCAGCGCGACTATTGGTACAGCGTAGCGCGCCGTGCGCAGGACATGCAGGGTGCGCTGGATGTCGGCCGTATTGCCGGCGAGCGTACCGTGCGTCGTCTCGATGCGCGCAAAGTAGCAACCTGCCAGGTACCGGTATTGTTCGAGGCCTCACTGGCATCCGGCCTGATCGGCCATTTTGTTGGCGCCATCAGTGGCAGCAGCCTGTATCGCAAATCCTCCTTCCTGCTGGATAGCCTGGGCACGCAGGTGTTCTCGCCGATCGTGCAGCTCAGCGAGCGGCCGCATTTGCCGCTGGGCCTGGCCAGCTCGGCATTTGATGCCGAAGGCGTGGTGACGGTTGACCGCGAGCTGGTGAGTAACGGCGTGGTGAATGGGTACATTCTCGGCAGTTATTCGGCGCGCAAGCTGGGTATGCAGTCCACGGGCAACGCCGGTGGCACCCATAACCTGCTGCTCTACAGAACTGTAGAAAACTTCCATCAGCTTTTGAAAAAAATGGGCACCTGTCTGC
>JAUPTR010000345.1 GCA_030917985.1 Pseudomonadota bacterium
CGTTTGCGCTCTTCACCGATCAGCTTGTCCAGCACCTGAAACAGTTGCTCTTCGCCTCCCGCGTCACCCACATTGGTCTGGTATTTGCCACCCACAACAAATGCCGGCACACCGGATACCTGATAGCTACGGGTCAGCTGAGCGTCTTTACGGGCCTGGTTTTCCACACCAAAGGATGTATAGCTGGCCAGAAACTTGTTCTTGTCGAGGCCCTGCTTGGCCAGCCACTCGGCAACGGCATCCTTGTCATGCGTATCGACACTGCCCTTTTGGGTTACCTCAAAGATACTGCTATGGAATTTTTCGAGTGAAGCCATGCTCTCCAGCGCATGAAACAGCTTGGCGTGCGCCTCCATCCGCGGGTTCCACACAGCGGGAATGCGGCGGAATGTCACATCTTTGGGCAGTTTGGCCAACCACGCATCCAGTTTTGGCTCCAAGTGATAACAATGCGGGCAGCCATACCAGTAAAACTCGATCACCTCAATCTTGCCCTTGACCTCAACCGGTTGAGCCGGGTTAAGCGTCCTGAACGGCTCCGCTGCCAGCAAAGAACCAGATGCGGCGACAAAACCCGCAACCAGAGCGGCTTTCCAAAAACTCTTCAGTAATTTCATCGGGATACTCCTGTGTTTTTTGGTGCAACGATGCCGATACTGGACCGGCATGGATTAATCGCTACTGAACCGCCGGCTTGTTCTCTTTCGGCTGGATCAGATTTGCTTCGATTCCGTTCGCGCGCAGGGTATTACGCATCTTGTCCACATCTGCCGCTGATTTCAGCGGACCAACCCGCACCCGGTGCCAGATACCTTTTTCCGGAAGATTGGTTGTCTGGATGCTGGCCTCAATCCCTTTAAGGGCGAGCGTTGCTTTCAGGTTATCGGCATCAGCCTCGTTCTGGAAAGCGCCTACCTGAAACCAGGCAACCTGAGGTACAACGGCCTTTTCGGTAGTGGCAGCCTCACCTTCCGGCTTTGGCGGCAACGCGACATTCGGGTCTTCATTGCCGGGCAGAATCTTGTAAAAATCATAGCTCTGCACAGGCGGCGCAGGAGGCTGTTTCGTGCCAGCTCCCGGCTTTAACGACTCTGGCGGCACCGCAGCAGGTGCAGCCTGCTGCGCAGGCTGCTGAGGCTTGTCGGCAAGCCCGGAAGCCGTAAAGGGGTTGTTATTGCGATTCAGGTACAAAGCCACGCCAACAGCAACAACAACACCAATGAACAAACCAACCAACATGCCCTTCCAGATATTGCCCCCACTCGCCGAAGTACGGCTGGGTGTAGAACGTTTGGGCGTTGGGCGGGTTGCGTTTTTGTAATCGCGGGTCATGATCAAACCACTTACATCTTGTCCGGAGCACTTACGCCAAGCAGACGCAAACCATTCACCATCGTCTGACGCACAGCATCAATCAGGGCCAGGCGCGCCAGCGACAGTTCAACATCGTCCACCAGAAAACGCTCAGCGTTGTAATAACTGTGGAAATCGGCGGCCAGATCTTTCAGGTAAAACGCCACCACATGCGGCGCATACTCGCGTGCAGCATTTTCAATCGTGACGCTGAAGTCACAAAGGCGACGCAGGATAGCTGCTTCGTGCTCGTTACCGAGCAACTCCAGCCTGGCTTCGGCAAAATCACTGGCAACTCCCGTCCACTCTTCCAGCACCCGGCAGATACGTGCATGGGCGTATTGAATGTAATAAACCGGATTGTCGTTGCTTTGCGATTTGGCCAGATCCAGATCGAAGTCCAGATGCTGCTCCGACTTGCGCAACACGTAGAAGAAGCGTGCCGCATCGTTGCCGACTTCGCCACGCAGCTCACGCAGGGTGACAAATTCACCTGAGCGGGTCGACATCGACACCTGCTTGCCGTCACGAATCAGGTTGGCAAATTGCACCAGCGCAATATCCAGCTTCTCCGGATCAAAATTCAACGCCGTCAGCGCACCTTTGACGCGTGGAATGTACCCGTGGTGGTCCGCACCCCAAACGTTGATCACCTTGTGGAAACCACGTTCGAACTTGTTCTGGTGGTAGGCAATGTCCGAGGCAAAGTAGGTATACAAACCATTTTCACGCTGCACTACACGATCTTTTTCATCGCCAAAGCGGGTGGAACGAAACCACTTGGCACCATCCTGCATATACAGATGGCCATTCACTTCGAGCTGATCGATGGCACGTTCCACCAGGCCACTATCGAACAGCGACCTTTCCGAATACCAGTTGTCAAAATGCACGCCGAACTCGGCCAGATCGTTGCGACCATCGCCCAGCTGTTCGTTCAATGCAAAATTGTGGATATAGTGCCAATCGTCGCCCAGAAGTTTCTTGGCGTTGGCAATCAAACCATCCAGATGCCCTTCGGCGTCTTCATCAGCGGCCGGCACACCTTCCAGCACAGTCCAAGGCTGATGTACATAACGGTCGCCATGTGCATCCTTGACCTGCTTCGCCATCTCGCGCACATAGTCGCCCTGATAGCCGTTTTTCGGGAACGGAACATCAATGCCAAACAGGCTCAGATAACGCAGCCAGGTGGATACCGCGAGAATATCCATCTGCCGGCCGGCATCGTTGACGTAATATTCTTTCTGCACCTTGTAGCCGGCAAAATCCAGCACGGCCGCCAGACTGGCGCCATAAGCAGCGCCCCGGCCATGCCCAACGTGCAATGGGCCGGTAGGATTGGCGGAAACAAATTCGACCTGCACCTTCTTGCGCGCACCATATTCGCAACGGCCAAAGCGCTCACCCATCTGCTGAACCTGGCGCACCACCTGATAGCGGGCAGCCGGAGTCAGAAAGAAATTGATGAAACCAGCACCGGCGATTTCCGTTTTCACCACCAGCGAAGACTCCGGCAATGCGGCAACTACGGCCTGTGCCAGCTCACGCGGGTTACGCCGCAGCACACGGGTCAGCTGCATGGCAACGTTGCAGGCATAGTCGCCGTGCGCCGCCTGCTTGGGTCGCTCCACGACAAAGCTGACATCGGTGAGATCGGGGGCAACCTGGGACAGGGCAGTCTGAACCAGGGCAAACAGGTGGTCTTTGGGATCTTGGAAGTCGGTCATGCTCGAGATTGTTTTGGAAAACAAAAGAATAACCGCGAATTATAACCGCAAGTGATGGCGAATGGCTGGATAATCGGCAAACTCATGCGCCGGCACTGCGTTCCAGCTTGCGCAGCTGCACGGCTTCGGCAATGTGCTGGCTGCTAATACGGGAACTGGCGGCCAGATCGGCAATGGTTCGCGCCACCTTGAGGATTCGATGATAGGCGCGTGCAGACAGATTGAGTCGCGTGATCGCCAGCTTCAGCAATTGCTCGCCCTCCGCATCCGGGGCACACCATTGATCAATTTCGCGACTGCCAAGCAGCGCGTTGGCCTTGCCTTGCCGCTGCAACTGCAAGGCGTAGGCGCGGGCAACCCGGTGCTGAACCTGACGGGATGACTCTCCTGTGGCGGCAGAGAGTAACTCGTGATGCGACAGTGAGGGCACCTCGATTTGCAGATCAATACGATCAAGAAACGGCCCGGACAATTTGCCACGGTAACGGCTGACCTGGTCCGGCGTGCAGCGGCAACGCCCTGAAGGATCGCCCAGATATCCACACGGACATGGATTCATTGCTGCGATCAGCTGAAATTGTGCGGGAAACTCAGCCTGCCGCGCAGCGCGGGAAATACATATTCGACCCGACTCGAGTGGCTCGCGCAGCACTTCCAGCACCTTGCGATCAAACTCCGGCAACTCATCGAGAAACAGCACACCACAATGCGCCAGCGATATCTCGCCAGGGCGAGGAACGCTGCCACCACCGACCAGGGCAACACTGGATGCCGTGTGGTGAGGCTGGCGAAATACGCGTATTCCCCATTGTGCCGGCTGGAACGAGCCAGTCAGTGATTGAATGGCGGCAGACTGCAAGGCCTCATCTTCATTCATCGGCGGCAAAATACCGGGCAGCCGGGAAGCCAGCATTGACTTACCTGTACCGGGAGGGCCGACCATCAACAGGTTATGCCGGCCTGCAGCCGCAATTTCCAGCGCACGCCGGGCATGCGTCTGCCCCTTTACATCGGCCAGATCAGGTAACTCGGCAGGCGGAACCAATAGCACTCGGGGCGTCAGCGCAAGTTTTTCAGCACCCGCAAGATGGGCGCACACCTGCAGCAGGCTACCAGCTGCATATACGCGCGCCTCTTGCACCAGCGCCGCCTCGGCCGCATTGTCCTGCGGCAGGATGAAGGCACGGCCATCCCGAACAGCTCGCCATGCCATTGCCAGCGCCCCACGAAATGGACGCAGTTCGCCGGTCAGTGCCAACTCGCCGGCAAACTCATATTCAGCAAGCGCCGCAGCCGGAATCTGGCCCGAAGCGGCCAGAATACCCAACGCGATAGGCAAATCAAAACGCCCCGATTCCTTGGGCAAATCGGCGGGCGCCAGATTGACGGTGATGCGACGCATGGGAAATTCATAACGTGCCGTTTGCAAGGCCGCACGCACGCGATCCTTGGCCTCCTTGACCTCGGCCTCGGCCAGACCAACGATGGTAAAACTGGGCAGGCCGTTGGCCAGATGCACCTCAACCGTCACCAATGGAGCATCCATTCCGGCCAGGCCACGACTGTAAAGCACCGCAAGCGACATTGCTGCAGTCTTTCGCAAAAGACAGGTATTCACCATTGTTGCCGACCAACGGGGAAATGCAAGCCCGACAATCCACTCCCAAGCCACATGAAAGGTAGCCAACTGCGGAATTCAGCCCAATAAATCAACACTTAATACGCGATCGGCATATTGTATGGCACAATACGAGTAAACAATTGTCCACTCATGGGAGAGCATCATGCATGCGCGTTATCTAGTTGCCCTGTTCTTGTCATGCCTGCTGGCAGCTGGCGCACCCGCCTTGGCTGTTGAGGTACTGGAAGACCATTCACTGACTCAAATCGCCGGACAGGATGCGGTGCGCCTGGAAAAACGCGACAGCACACTCTCGAGCAGTGCACCGACCAAAGGCGACCCAATCAGGTCTTCCAGGAAGAAAGTTGCGGATGACAATCTGGAAAACATCGATAACACGCTGGAAAATGCGCGCAATCTCGGCCCACGGCCGGCAGACTTGAACGATGCGCCTTCCCCCGAGGTGCAGAAGCCCATGGCAAGCGGGGAATATGGTTTTCCCAAGCGTCTGGACACCAAATCAACACACAACCCTGCGCCTGGCCATCACTCTCCGGGCACATTCCAGCAAAGCAATGTAAAAATGCAGGGCAGCGTAAAGATGACGGGTAATCGCTGAATCGCCCGGCAACCTGCGTGGCTTGGGTAATCATCCCGATCCACGCCGGGCCACGGCGGATCGACCTCCAGCCGGGAGGCCGGGCTATCAGCAGGCCAGCATCTGCAGCAATTCTTGCGCAAAGCGGTGGCAATCGCCCGGCCAGCGTGCCGATAGATAATTGCGGTCTCGCACCGCATAACCGAGTTGGCGCAGATTTTTGCGATCACGCAGCGGCAAAGGGCCACCGGGTTTGAAATCCTCTGGCGATGCCAGCACCGCCTTGACTTCGTCTTCCACTGTCTGTGGGTAGGTGCGGTAATAGTCGCCCAACCACAAGCGGGTCATATTCCAGCCTGCCAGTTCAAGCATTTTGGTGAGTGCCGTGGTCTTGCGCCCGAACAACACCGATTTGCCGGTTTCCGGATCAATGCTGCGCGCCAGCAATAGCACACCGTGACAAATCGCCGCTACCGGCTTGTATTGCCTGAACGCGGCAACCACCGCCGCCTGCGCCAAGGGACTTTCCAGCAGGGTTTTGACACCCTTCTGGTGGCCGCCGGGAATCAGCAGCGCATCATATTCGGCACCAGCGAGCTGAGCATAGGCAAGCGGCTGATGAAATGCACTGTCGGCCAGCATGCGCTGATAAGTCGCCAGATCTTCCTTGCGGGTCATCAAAACCGGATTCAGCAGGCCAAAACCGGTGCTGACCAGCCGCTCATCGGCATAGGCAGCATCGCCATCCGGTGTGGCAAACAAGACTTCATGCCCGGCTGCGCGCAGAGCATCCCAAGGCACCGCCGCCTCGGTCGGGTCGTAATCCTGTGCCGGCAAGAGCATCAATACCTTGGCCATGCGAATCTCCGTTTCATGCGTTCCTTATGCCATTCGCATGATAACCGAATCCCTCGCGGAACCGAAGCCCCATCAACAGAAAAGCCCGCATCAAGCGGGCTTGGGCAGAGAACATCAGCGAATTACGACTGATGATGTTTGCGTTTGAAGTGAATCGACGAACCCAGGGCCAGCAGGATCAGCATTGCGCCCAGCCCGCCGGTCACCACCTCATGCACATGCACCAGCGCCGACAGCAGCATGATCGCCGCCAGCACGCCAATTGCCCAGAACGCACCATGTTCGAGGTAACGGTATTCGTTGAGCGTGCCACGATCCACCAGATAAATCGTCATTGAGCGCACAAACATAGCGCCGATACCCAGCCCGGCGGCGATGATGAAGATGTTGTTGGACAAGGCAAAGGCCCCGATCACGCCATCGAAGCTGAATGAAGCGTCAACCAGTTCCAGATACAGAAACCCTGCCGCACCGCTGCGGCCCGCTTCTGCCGCGCCGGACTCTCCGCCAAACAGTGCGCCAATGCCGTCAACCACGATATAGGTCACCAGCCCCCAGATACCTGCCTCGAGAAAACGCGCCGACTCGTGCTCGGCAACAAAGCCGGAAATCACCGCAATCGCTGTCAGTGCCAGCGCCAGCTCCACCATTTCCATGCGCCCGACCTTGGTCAGCGGTGCTTCGATAAAGCCGATCCAGTGCACTTCCTTCTCAAAATCAACAAAATACTTGAGGAACACCATCAGTAGAAATGCACCGCCAAATGCTGCGATTTCGATATGCGCCGACGTCAGATGGGCGGCGTAATCGTCGGGGCGACGCACCGCCATATCCAGCACCTCCAGCGGCCCGAGGTGGGCGATGACGGCCACAATCAGCACCGGGAACACTACCCGCATGCCAAACACCGCAATCAGCATGCCCCAGGTGAGAAAACGCTTGCGCCATACCTGGCTCATATCGCGCAGCACGGTGGCGTTGACCACGGCATTGTCGAAAGACAACGACGTTTCCAGCACGCCAAGAATGGCGCAGATCGCCACACCTTTCCATCCCTGCAGCCAGTAGCCAAAAACCAGCATCAAGGCGGTAAAGATAAACGAGCCGGCAAAATACTTGCGTAGCATTTCCATTAGTCAATCCTGATTCATCGAATAGCGCGAATGCTCTCCGATTCGCGCCGCAGCGTCAAATCCATGACAGTCTGAAACAATACTGCAACACACGCTGATTAGCCTTTCGGTTAGGCTCTGGCCACCCCCAACACAGAATCGGCAACCGATGTATCTGCCTTTGCTGCCGGAACTGGCAGAGCTGGAGCAAATCATTGATGAAGCAGGCGAAACACTGGAGGTACGCCAGCTTTGCCGCGTCAATACTGGCGACACCACTTTCCCGGTTTATTCCCTGGCACTCGGCAGCCAGGCAGCAGATGTGCCGGCAGTGGGTTTCTTCGGTGGTGTACACGGGCTGGAATCAATCGGCACACATATCCTGCTGGTGTTCCTGCGCAGTCTGGTGCACCGGCTGAAATGGGATCAGGTATTGCAACATGAGTTGCAGTCGGTGCGGCTGGTATTCATGCCGCTGGTCAACCCTGGCGGCATGTATCGCCATAGCCGCGCCAATCCGCAGGGTGTTGACCTGATGCGCAACGCCCCGGTGGACTCAAGCGAGAAAGTGCCTTTCCTGCTTGCCGGTCAGCGCTACAGCGCCACCCTGCCGTGGTATCGCGGGCCGCTGGGTGCGCCGATGCAGCTGGAAAGCCAGGCGCTGTGCGATCTGGTGGAAACCGAACTGCTAAGCCGGCCTTTCAGCCTGGCGCTGGACTGCCACTCAGGTTTTGGCCTGCAGGACAGACTGTGGTTTCCCTATGCCAGCAGCCGCACGCCCATGCCGCATCTGGCGGAGATGCACGCGTTGATCAGCCTGTTTGGCCAGACCTACCCGCATCACCATTACCAGATCGAACCGCAATGCCTGCAGTACCTGACCCATGGAGACCTATGGGATCACCTGTACATGCGGTCACTGCAACACGAAACGAGGCTGTTTCTGCCGCTGACGCTGGAAATGGGCTCGTGGATGTGGGTAAAGAAAAACCCGCGCCAGCTGCTGAGCCGGCTTGGCTTTTTCAACCCGATGGTGCCACACCGCAAGCAGCGCGTGCTGCGCCGCCACCTGATGTGGCTGGAATTCCTGTCGCGGGCGGCCAGCAGCTGGCGTCACTGGCTGCCGCACCATTACAGCCGCGAACAGCACCAGCAGGCAGCATTGGTACGCTGGTTCAGCAAGGAGCAACAATGATCACCTGGATATTACTGCGCGGCCTGATGCGCGAAACCCGTCACTGGGGCGATTTTGTCCCGCAATTGCAGGCAGCCAGGAAAAACGAGC
>JAUPTR010000346.1 GCA_030917985.1 Pseudomonadota bacterium
AGGTTCGACCGTCATTTTGATTACGCATCGCCCTTCGGTGCTGGCGGCGGTTGATAAGCTGCTGGTTATGGCTGAGGGTACGGTCAAGCTGTTCGGGCCGCGTGATCAGGTTTGGGCTGCCTTGAATGAGGCCAACAAGCAGGCGCAGCAACTGGCGCAACAGCCGCAGGCTGCCACGCCCTCGGCGTGAGTTGTCAGGGTTTTGTGTGGTCAATCTTGGATTGAACGAGAGTTAAAGTATGAAAAGCTGGTTGAACAAATTAAAGCAGATGGCTGAGCGCCAGCCTGTTGATGGTCCGCAGATGCAGCAGCCATCTACCGATATTGCCCGTGTGACGCGGTTCGGCATGTTGTCGCTGCTGATCGGTTTCGGTGGCTTTCTTGCATGGGCAGCATGGGCACCACTGGATGAGGGGGTGCCTGCCTCAGGGCTGGTGATTGTTGATTCCAAGCGCAAGGCCATTCAGCACTTGCAGGGCGGTATTGTCGAGAAAATTCTGGTTCGGGATGGTGATCTGGTAAAGGTTCACCAGCCACTGATCAAGCTGGATCAAACCCAGGTTGGCTCCATCCTGTCTACCGTGCGGAACAATTACTGGCAGAGCCAGGCAGTCTTCGATCGTTTGCAGGCAGAGCAATTGCGCCGCAGCAAAATCGTGTTTTCGCCCGAGCTTTTGAAGGCGGCAAACGCCGAGCCCAAGGCCAGGCTGATTGTCGAAGCGCAACAGCAGGTGTTCGAAACCCGCCGCAGTTCTCTGCAGAATCAGCGTGAAATCCTGGTGCAGTCTGCTGCTGCTGCACAGGAGCAGGTGCGTGGCCTGAAGTCGCTGGAAGATAGCAGAACCCGTCAGATTGCATTGCTGGAGAAGGATCTGGTTGGTTTGCGCGACCTGGTGCAAGAGGGCTATGCCCCACGTTCTCGCCTGTTTGAGATGGAACGCATGCTCGCCCAGTTGAACGGCGAGCGTGGTTCGAATCTGGCAGAAATCGAGCGCGCCAGCCGGGTGATGGCTGTGGCAAAGCTTCGTGGTCTGCAGGTGGAGCAGGAGTTTCTGAAGGAAGTGGACTCCAGCTTGTCGCAGGCTCAGTCAGAGTTGACACGCTGGGCCAACGAGCTGCGTAGCCGCGAAGAAGAAATGGCGCGCAGTGTGATGCGGGCGCCGACAACCGGCCGCGTGGTGGGGCTTGCCGTGCACACTGAGGGTGGCGTGATCAGGCCCGGTGATACCTTGATGGAAATTGTTCCAGAAGATGACCGGCTGGTGATCGAGGCGCATATCGAGCCGCATCTGATTGATAAGGTTATACCCGGCCTTGAAGCGGAAATACGCTTTGCCGCACTGGGCACTCGCGGCAAGGTGCCGACACTCTATGGTGCACTGGATAGTGTCTCTGCCGACCGCCTGGTGGATCAACGGGGTAATGCCTTTTATCTGGCCAAGGTATTGGTCAACAAGGATAGCCTCGATGCGCTGAGCAAAGAAAAACTGAAAATCCTGCCGGGTATGCCGGCCGAGGTAGTAATCAAGACCGGTGAGCGCAGCATGCTCGATTATCTGGTACGCCCTCTGCTGAATCATATTGCACCGGCCCTGACTGAGCATTGAGAGGGAAAAGATGCAACTGAATCGGATCTGTCTCGCGCTGGCCTTGACTTTACAGAGTGCTGGTCCAGCCCTGGCCGGAGAGCTGTTCGAACTCTATCGGCAGGCGTTGGCCAATGATGCTCGGCATGCCGTGGTCAAAGCTCAGCAAGAGGCTGTACAGCAGTCTGTGCCTATGGCCAGGGCCGGCTTTCTGCCAAAAATTGCCTTGTCGGGTGGTTATGGCCGCACCATGCTGAATAACCAGTCGCTCGGGTTTACCGGAAATCCACTTTATCGCGATTACGCATTTAATCCCGAGAATTATGCTGCAGTGGTTGTACAGCCCGTTTATCGCCAGAGCAATTTTGCCAGCTACAGCCAGGCAGAATGGCAGGTGAAGCAGGCTGATGCACGTCTGGATCGCAGCCTGGATGAACTGAAGGCGCGTTTGACAGAGTCGTATCTACAGGTATTGTCAGCCGCCGCCCGTATTGATCTGATCGAGCAACAAAAGACGCGTTATGCGACTTTGCAGCATCAGGCCCAGCGGGCGTATGAGGCGGGTTACGGTACGGTTACGGAAGTTGCCGAAAGCCAGAGCCGCCTGGATCAGCTCTATGCTGATGAGGCTACCGCAAAGGCCGCTTACAATAGCCGCCTTACCGAGTTGCGTAATACCATCGGTAATCCAAAGTATGTGCCGACCTCGTTTACCATTCCGGCTTTCAAGCCCACCTTGCACTTGGGCGCCAGCCTGCAGGACTGGCTGAAAATGGCCAGGGACAACGCTCCGGCATTAAAAGAGCAGGCAGCTCGAGTCAAGACGGCTGAATATGAGGTTTCCAAGGCCAAGGCCGGCCATTTGCCGACACTGGACTTGCGCATGCAATATGGCTACGAGCGAGACCCCAGCTATACCAGTATCGATAATACCAATCAGTCCAGATCGGTAACTTTGTCGCTCAACATCCCGCTTTACGAAGGTGGATACACCGTGGCTTCGACGCGGCGTGCTGCAGCTGATCTGTATGCTGCACGTGAATCCGAGCGTGGAATAAACGACGATCTGACAGTGAACATTGAAAAAGAGCATGGTAATGTACTTGCCAATGCTTTGCGAATCGATGCGCTGCAAAAATCGGTTGCAACCAATGAGTTGCTGGTAAAGGCAACGCAGAAAAGCGTCACTGCCGGTATCCGAACCAATGTGGATGTTCTGAATGCAGAAAACCAGTTATTCGAAGCAAGGCTTAAACTGACTTCTTCCCGAATTGATTATCTGCAGTCATTGGTTAATCTTCGCGCTTTGGCAGGCATGGTTCATGACGAAGAATTATTGAAAGTCGACGCATTGATGCAGGGGAACATGCCGCAGCCCTGATTGACATGGACTACGCCGGGTTGTTCATGGCTTGATGGGAGGGCGAAAAAACAGGGGGCGAGGCTGAGTGTCTTGCCCCCGTTTTTTTGCCGCAGTGCCGGCTTGAGGCCGCGGCTGTGCCGCCAATGGAAACCGCCTGATTTCGCCTGTTTTGTCGTTGCCTGGATTGCGGTCTGCGAAAAACATCAACTTGGCTTGTGATGACCGTTCAGGTCTGCTTACTCACTGAAGATTGCGGGGCTTCGGCTCAAGGCCACCGCCACAATATACCCCACCGTTACCAAGGCCAGCAGCCACGCTGCCAGCCTGATCTGCCGGGTTTTGCCGCGTTTGAGGGCGATGCTGCCGAGGATGATGTAAGCGAGCAGGCCCAGCACTTTGGCGGTCAGCCATGCCTGCTGGAAAGGCCACTGCTGGCTGAGCCACGCCAGGGTGAGGGCGCTGCCCAGCAGCAGGGTGTCGATGATGTGTGGTGCTATTTTCACCCAGCGCTGCTGCATGATGGGTGAGGTCTGCATGGTCCAGATGCCACGCAGGAAAAACAGCAAAATGCTCAGGACGACGCAGGTGACGTGCAGGTGTTTGATGGCCAGATAACTCATGGCGCGTATTGTGCCACTCAACCGGGGGCGCCGTCAGCCCGTGGAATCAGATACATCACCGCATAGCGGCGATACCACCAGCCAAAACATGCCAGCCACAGCAAGGCTGCTGCCAGATAGCCATGGCCGGGGCGTGACAGAAACAGCTCGGCGCCGGTGCGCAGCAAAATTACCGCGTGATACAGCCAGAACAGCACCCAGGTCGGCTGGTCTGCCGCCAGTTGCCGGCCAGAGTGCCCCAGCGTGACACGGGTAGCCATGGCCAGCAGCATGGTGCCGATAAAGCCGAGCATCAGCACATGCAGCGGAACCAGCCCCAGCCCGGCTTTGCCGGCCAGCAACAGCAGGCTGTGAGCGCCATACACGGCCAGGCTGATGCTGAGCCAGGCAAAGCCGATGTGCAGCATGGCCAA
>JAUPTR010000347.1 GCA_030917985.1 Pseudomonadota bacterium
CACCGCGTAACTGAAGAAATTCGCTGCGGGCCGGATAACGCGGCGTGTAGGCCTAAATTACTGGCTTTCGATTTGCAGATTGATGTCGACGATCTGATCGTCGGAGAGCTTTTCCCGATCACGTTGCAGTTGCGCCATGTCCTGGCTGGCGCTGGCTTCCAGCTCGGCCAAGGCGTGGAACATGACTTCTGACGACATGGCGGCCGGGGCGGTGTGCGAGGTGAGTTTTTCAACGTTGACCTCGTGTTTTGCCAGCACCTGCGAAACTTCGCGCACAATGCCGATGCGATCGTGGCCCACCAGCGACAGCGCAAAGCGACGGGTCGGGCCACGTTTGGGCAGTTCGATCGCGGTCTCGGCCATCACCTTCAGCTGCGCCAGCGAACCCAGTGCGGCTTTCAGTTCGTCAGCACGCGCTTCGGGCACCGCCACCTTGAGAATCCCGGCAAATTTGCCGGCCAGGTGCGACATGCTCGATTCCAGCCAGTTGCCGCCATGGCCGCTGATAGTGGTTGACAGCTGTTCTACCAGGCCGGGCTGGTCGTCACCGATGACGGTGATTACGAGAAATACGGACATGACATTGCTCCTTACTGGTAGTCGCTGACTGGCACACAGGCACAGAACAGGTTGCGGTCGCCATAGACATCGTCGATACGGTTTACCGATGGCCAGAACTTGTTGTCTTTTACCCATTCCAGCGGGAACACCGCCTGCAGCTGGCTGTAAGGGCGCGTCCAGTCGCTGCCGATGACGTCGGACTGGCTGTGTGGCGCATTTTTCAGTGGATTGTTGTCCTGTGGCCACTGGCCGGCTTCCACCTGGCGGATTTCTTCGCGGATGGCAATCAGCGCCTCAATCAGGCGATCCAGTTCAGCTTTTGATTCCGATTCGGTCGGCTCGATCATGATGGTGCCGGCCACCGGGAACGACATGGTGGGCGCGTGGAAGCCGTAATCCATCAGCCGCTTGGCGATATCCACTTCGGTGATGCCGCAAGCGGCCTTGATCGGGCGGATGTCGATGATGCACTCGTGCGCCACCCGGCCCTTGCTGCCGGTATACAGCACCGGGTAGTGCGGATTGAGGCGGGCAGCGATGTAGTTGGCGTTGAGCAAGGCTACCTGTGTTGCCATGCGCAGGCCCTCTGCACCCAGCATGGCGCAGTACATGTAGGAGATCGGCAGAATCGATGCCGAGCCGAACGGTGCCGCCGACACAGCGCTTTGACCCTGGTTCGGGCCTTCAATCGGCGATACCGCATGATTCGCTGCAAACGGTGCCAGATGGGCTTTCAGGCCAATCGGGCCCATACCCGGGCCGCCACCGCCGTGCGGAATGGCGAAGGTCTTGTGCAGATTCATGTGCGACACATCGGCACCGATCAGCGCCGGTTGGGTCAGGCCTACCTGAGCGTTCATATTGGCGCCGTCCATGTAAACCTGGCCGCCGAAGCTGTGAACAATGTCGCAAATCTGCTTGATCGACTCTTCGAACACGCCGTGCGTCGACGGGTAAGTGATCATCAGGCACGACAGATTGGCCGCGTGTTTTTCCGCCTTGGCTTGCAGATCGGCCACATCAACGTTACCGCTGTCGTCGCAATCCACCACCACCACCTGCAGATTACACATCTGCGCGGTGGCCGGGTTGGTGCCGTGTGCCGATTTCGGGATCAGGCAGATATTGCGATGAGCATCGCCACGCGATGCATGGTAACGCTGGATTGCCACCAGGCCGGCGTATTCGCCCTGCGCGCCGGAATTCGGCTGCATGCAGATGGCGTCGAAGCCGGTGATGGCTTTCAGCATGGCCTCCAGCCCGCCGATCATCTGCAGATAACCCTGCACCTGGTCACGCGGTGCAAACGGGTGGATGTCGGCAAATTCCGGCCAGGTCACCGGAATCATTTCGCTGGTCGCATTCAGCTTCATGGTGCAAGAGCCGAGCGAAATCATCGAGTGATTCAGCGCCAGATCCTTGTTTTCCAGGCGCTTGATGTATCGCAGCATTTCGTGTTCGGTGTGGTAGCGGTTGAACACCGGGTGCGTCAGGTAGCTGCTCTGGCGTTGCAGCGACTCCGGAATCGGCTTGTCGACATGCGCCAGACGCACATCGATGGCATCTACATACAGGCCATCGGCCTTGCCGTCAGCGAATATGTGCCAGATTTTGCTGATGTCGTCGCGATTGCATTTTTCGTCGAAAGCCAGACCGACAACGCCCGCCGCGCTATGGCGCAGGTTGTAGCCGGCCAGTTGCGCGCGTTGCAGGATAGCCGCAGTATCGGCGCCGGTTTCGACCTGGAAGGTGTCAAAGAAGGTGGCGTTGCCGACCTTGAAACCAGACTGACGCAGACCTTCGGCGCAGATTGCCGCCAGCCGGTGAATGCGGTTGGCAATACGCTGCAAGCCTTGCGGGCCGTGATATACAGCGTAGAACGAGGCAATATTTGCCAGCAGCACCTGCGACGTGCAGATATTGGAGTTGGCCTTTTCGCGGCGAATGTGCTGCTCGCGGGTTTGCAGCGCCATGCGCAGGGCTTTTTTGCCGCGGGCATCTACCGATACGCCAATGATACGGCCCGGTACCGAGCGCTTGTGTTCGTCGCGCGTGGCAAAGAATGCCGCATGCGGGCCGCCAAAACCCATCGGCACGCCAAAACGCTGCGACGAGCCGAGGGCAATGTCGGCGCCCATTTCGCCCGGCGATTTCAACAGCAGCAGTGCCATCAAATCGGTGGCGACTGCGCTGATGGCGCCTTTGGCCTTGAGTGTCGCAATGATCTCGCTCAGATCCAGCAGCTCACCACGCTGGTTGGGATATTGCAGTACAGCACCAAATACGTCGGCTTGCGCCGCCTGATCGGCAGGGCCGATGATCAGTTCAAAGCCGAAAAAGCCGGCACGGGTTTTGATAACGTCAATGGTTTGCGGGAAACATGCTGCGTCAACAAAGAAAGCATTGGATTTAACCTTGGAAATCCGCCGCGCCATGGCCATCGCCTCGGCTGCTGCCGTGGCTTCGTCCAGCAACGAGGCATTGGCCAGCTCCAGGCCGGTCAGGTCGATCACCATTTGCTGGTAGTTCAGCAGTGCTTCCAGACGGCCCTGGGCGATTTCGGCCTGATACGGGGTGTAGGCGGTGTACCAGCCGGGGTTTTCGAACACGTTGCGCAGAATCACTTTCGGCGTGATCGTGTCGTAATAACCCATGCCGATCAGCGAACGTTGCACCTTGTTCTTGCTGGCAACGGCCTTCAGCGCGCTCAGCGCTTCGTGTTCGTTCTGTGCGCCTGCAACGGCCAGCGGCTGTTGCAGGCGAATCGATTCCGGCACGGTTTGCGCCACCAGATCATCGAGCGAGCTGGCGCCGATTTCCTTGAGCATGGCAGCACGTTCGGATTCGGACGGGCCAATATGGCGCTGGATGAATTCTTGATGGTTTTCGAGAGCGTTGAGCAAAATGGTCATGTAGGGCAACCCCGGCTTGAATCGATAGTGGAACAACGGCAACAGTGCGGATGACACCTGGCCAAAGACGTGGCCGGCAGCGGCGTGCGCCGCCGACCCCCGGACACAATTACTGGCCGATTTCGGCGGCGTAGCCGGCTGCGTCCAGCAGGCCGTCAAGGGCATTGGCGTTTGCAGGCTTGATGCGGAAGAACCAGGCTTCGCCGTATGGGTCCTGATTGGCTTTTTCCGGCGCGTCGATCAGCGCCTGGTTGATGGCGACAATTTCACCGGCGATCGGTGCATAAACGTCCGATGCGGCTTTTACCGATTCAACCACGCCAGCTTCTGCGCCAGCATCCAGGTTGGCGCCAAGCTCAGGCAGTTCGACGTAAACCACGTCACCCAGCAATTCCTGTGCGTGATCAGTGATGCCGACGGTAATGGTGCCATCCGCCTCGGCACGCAGCCATTCGTGGGTATCAACATATTTCAGCTCGGCGGGAATATTGCTCATGGTTTGCTCCTGTGATTTTTTGACATGCAATTTAATGTGGGGTGGATTAGCGCAGCGTAACCCACCCATTTGGCAACCCGCTACCTGGCGAGTGTTATTCGTATACTTTCTTGCCGTTGCGCACAAACGGCATTTTCACCACGCGTGCCGGCTCCAGCTTGCCACGGATATCGACCAACACCTGGCTGCCGGTGGCGGCGGGTACACGTGCCATGGCAATCGACTGTTTCAGGGTAGGGGAGAAGGTGCCGCTGGTAATGACGCCTTCACCACACCCTTCGACCACCACTTTCATGTCTGCACGCAGGACACCTTTGCCTTCCAGCACCAGGCCGACTTGCTTCATCGGCACGCCTGCTGCTTTTTGCGCTTCCAGCACCTTGCGGCCAATAAAATCGCGTTCTGCCGGTTCCCAGGCAATGGTCCAGCCCATGCCCGCCTGCAGCGGAGACACGCTTTCGTCCATTTCGTGGCCGTAGAGATTCATGCCGGCTTCCAGTCGCAGCGTATCGCGTGCGCCCAGGCCAGTCGGGGCAACACCGGCTTCTTTTAATGCCATCCAGTAATCGGCGGCCTCTTCAGCCGGCAACATGATTTCCAGCCCGTCTTCGCCGGTATAACCGGTGCGGGCAACAAACCATTCACCAGCCGGCAGGCCCTGGAATACTTTCAACTGATGGATGATTTCCGCCTTGGCCTCGCCTGCTGCTTCTGCTGCCTTGGCGATGGCGTGTGGTCCCTGTACCGCGATCATCGCCAGATCGTCGCGCTCGGTGAGTTTGGCGTTAAAGCCTTCAATCTGCTTTTCCATCCAGGCCAGATCCTTGGCGCGGGTGGCGGCGTTGACCACGATGCGGTAACCATAATCGGTGAGATAAACGATCAGATCATCAATCACGCCGCCATCGGCATCGAGCATGCCGGAATAGAGCGCTTTGCCCTTGAAACCAAGGCGAGCCACATCGTTGGCCAGCAGTTTTTGCAGATAGGTTTTGGCGTCGGCGCCGGTGAGGTCGATTACGGTCATGTGTGAAACGTCGAACATGCCGGCATCGCTACGGACGATTTCGTGTTCTTTCAACTGTGAGCCGTAATGGATCGGCATTTCCCAGCCGGCAAAATCGACCATCTTGGCACCACAATCGACGTGGGCTTGGAACAGCGGGGTGCGTTGAGGCAACTGGCTCATCGGGTGTCCTTGGGCTTATGGAGGGAATGATCCCATTCATTGTAGGCTCACCCCTCTG
>JAUPTR010000348.1 GCA_030917985.1 Pseudomonadota bacterium
CGCTGGAATGATTCAGCAGTGATTCAGGCAGGCAGCGGGAAACTGGCCACACCTTCACACAACAAGGAGCCAGATCATGTTGAAACGATTTTTTGTTGCCTGCCTGTCGCTGCCACTGCTGGTCGGCACGGCACACGCCGACAATCGAACCGATAGCGCTGTAGGCGGTGCACTGGGCGGCGCATTGGGTGCAGTGATTGGCCACGACCTGAATGGCCGCAACGGCGCCATCGTCGGGGCTGCCATCGGCGGTGCCACCGGTGCGGCGCTGGGCTCGGATTACCGCCGCGAACCACAGCGGGAAGTGGTAGTTCACGAGCGAGAACGCCATGTCTACGCACCGCCACCGGCACACTATCGCCCACAGCCGGTATATCGGGGTGACAACCATGGATATGATCGCCAGCATCGCAACCGGCACCGCCACCACCACCACGGGCACCGCCACCATAAACATCATCACGGCCATCACTGAGCCTGCCGCAGATATGCCATTGCAGCGCAAACGCCCGTCTGGCGTGGCCCTCGGCGGCATGGAAAAATTCTTGTCAAGATTCTGAAAAGTAAGCCTAAAATGGAAATTGTGTCGCCTGATTCCGGCCATGCCCGATGCATGACCGGCGTCATCCACGGTGGCACATCTCCGGTAAATCTTCGATGAGGTACCTCCCATGAAGCAAATGGCTTTTGATCTGGACTTCGACAAGCACTTTAACGCCAGCCTGGTAATGGCGTGCGACCACTGCGGCAAGGAAACCAGCCGACACCTGAAATCGCTGGCACCGGATACGGTAGTGCGATGTAGCTGTGGCTGCGATATCGAAATCACCTCCCGCCACATTCTTGCCGCCACCGAACGGCAGCGACAGATTAAATCCTCTTACCGGCTGATGACCTGATAATTCTGCAAACACATTGACCAGCTACGGCTGGTCAATGTGCTGTTACCACCCTTCGCGCAATAATTCCCCAGTCAGCATTCCCAGATCGCCACATCCAAGCTGAGCCAGCGTCAGATCGATTTCCTGCTGCAAGATCTGCAGCGCCCGCTGCGCGCCGGGCAAACCATCCGCAGCCACACCATACAGGGCTGGCCGGCCCACAAAAGTAAAATCCGCTCCCAGCGCCCACGCCTTGAGAATATCGCTGCCACGGCGTATGCCGCCATCCAGCATCACCGTCATCTGCCCGGCCACGGCTGCGCGAATCGCCGGCAACATCTCCAGTGGCGCTGGCGCACAATCCAGCTGGCGCCCGCCATGGTTGGAAACAATCACGCCATCCACGCCACAATCCAGCGCACGTAACGCATCGGTGGGCGCCAGCACGCCCTTCAGCACCAGCTTGCCGGCCCAGACGCGGCGAATGCGCTCCAGATCAAACCAGGTTTGGGTAAACGGAATTTGCGAAGTGAAATAGGCGGCAATATCACGCGCACTGGCCTTGTCGCCGGCATACGGCGCCCAGTTTTCAAAACGAGGCAAACCGTGGCGCAGCAAGCCCGCCAACCAGCGCGGATGGCACAGCATATCCAGCACACACGACATACTCGGCTTCACCGGCGGCACAAAACCATTGCGCCAGTCACGTTCTCGCTTGGAATGCACCGGCACATCCACCGTCAGCACCAGCGTCTCTACCCCCGCTGCAGCGGCTCGACGGATCAGATCCTCGGTGACGGCAGTTTCACGTGAAACGTACAACTGAAACCAGGCATGGCGCGGCGCCACCGCCATCACCTGCTCAATGGATGCCGTTGCAGCGCCAGACATGATGAACGGCACATTCGCCTCTGCCGCCGCCTGCGCCAGCAGCAAATCCGCCCCCGGGTGCGCAAATGCCGCCAGGCCTGTGGGGGCAATGCCAAACGGGCTGGCGTAATCACGCCCGAACAACGATGCCGTTTGCTGACGCCGACTGATGTCCTGCAAATAATGCGGCACCAGGCGCCAGCGCGAAAAAGCCTCACGGTTGCGCAGCAAACCGGCTTCGTCTTCCACGCCACCATCGATGTAATCGAACACAATGCGGGCAATGCGGCGGCGCGCCAGTTGGCGCAAATCTTCAATATTGATGGCGTTTCGGCTGCTGGTCATGGAACGGAAATTCCTGCATGCTTGGAACACGCACTATAACAAATGCCACAACACTCGCGATGTCCCCGCAAACACCCGAACTTGACCCGATCATCCGCGCCTGCCGCACCAGCGAACTGCCGACGCTGGCAGAACTGGCCCGGCACATCTGGCAGCAGCACTACCCCGCCATCATCAGCCAGGCACAAATCGATTACATGCTGCAGCAGCGTTATCACCCTGCCGCCCTGCAAACCGAGCTGGACACACCGCAACACTGGCTGGATGGCCTTTGGCTGGGTGAAACCATGTTGGGTTTCGCCAACTATTTCTGCACCGGACAGCCGGCGGAAATGAAGCTCGACAAGCTCTATCTGCACCCGCACTGGCACGGCCGCGGGCTGGGATCGCTGCTGCTGGAATATGTGACTGCCCGCGCCCGCCAGCACGGTTGCGACACACTGACGCTGGCGGTCAACAAACATAACACCACCGCCATCAAGGCCTATCGCCGCAACGGCTTTGAAGTTGCCGAGCAGGTTGTTGTCGATATCGGCAACGGCTTCGTAATGGACGATTTCATCATGAGCAAGGCGCTGTAAAGCCCCCCGGCAAGCAGGCAAAAACCTTCTCGTTACCCGCCAAACCGCATCCAGAGCGGCCTGACTAGGCATTTGCCTAGTGCATCGTGCCACAATCACAGATATAACTATTCCGACATGAACGCCAGCCAGCGCGGCTGACGCCAGAAATGAGAAACCCGCCTTGCGGCGGGTTGGATACAGAATCTTGCGATTCTTTATTGTAGCAACGGCTCTCACCCCGGAAAACTACAACGGGAGCAAGCCTAACACAGGGAAAATCATGCAACAAGCGCAACAATACGATCTCGGGCTGGATATCGGCATTGCCTCGGTTGGCTGGTGCCTGCTGGGCGATACCCGCATTATCGACTTGGGCGTGCGCGCATTCGACAAAGCCGAAACACCGGAGGGCGAATCCTTGAACAAGGATCGCCGCACTGCCCGCCTGTTGCGCCGCCGTTTGCGCCGCCGCGCCTGGCGGCTGCTGAAACTGGCTCGCCTGCTCAAACGCGAAGGCTTGATCAACCGTGCCGACTTTTTCCAGCAGCAGATTCCGGCCCAGCAATCGCTGTGGCAGTTGCGTGTGGCAGGGCTGGATCGGCGCCTGAGCAACGAAGAATGGGCGCGGGTGATCTACCACATCAACAAACACCGTGGTTTCTGGTTTGCACGCAAGGCCGAAGCCGAGCAATCCGAAGGCGGCGCGGTAAAAAAGGCGCTGGAGCACACCCGCAGCCTGATGCGTGACAAGGCCTACCGCAGTGCGGCGGAAATGGTGCTCAGCGAATACCCGGATCATCAGCGCAACAAACGTGGCGACTACAGCCAATCGCTACCCCGCGAATTGCTGGCCGAAGAACTGGCCCAGCTGTTTACCCGCCAGCGCGAGCTGGGCAATCCGTTTGCCGGAGAGCCATTGCAGCAAGCCATTCTGGCGCCGGAAACCGGACTGTTCTGGCAGCAGAAACCCGCTCTGTCCGGCGCAGCCATGCTGAATCTGATTGGCAAATGCACCTTCGAACCGCTCGAGTACCGCGCCGCCAAACACAGTTGGTCGGCAGAGCGTTTTGTCTGGCTCACACGGCTCAACAATCTGCGCGTCAGTGTCG
>JAUPTR010000349.1 GCA_030917985.1 Pseudomonadota bacterium
GATGCCCTGGGCGTTTGCCGGGTTGCTGCTGGCCATGTTGCTGAATTTCTGGCGCCTGCTGCGCGGCCCGGATGCCGTTGACCGGGCGCTGGCGCTGGATACCCTGTATCTGAACGCGATTGCACTGGTGGTGCTCGCCGGCATTCGCCTCAACGATAAAAGCTATTTCGAGGCCGGGCTGCTGATTGCGCTGATGGGTTTTGTTGCCACGGTGGCGCTGGCGCGTTTTCTCAGCCATGGTCGGGTATTGCGATGAACGGCGAATGGTTGGTGGCACTGCTGCTGGTGATTGGTGTGTTGTTCACACTGCTTGGTTCGCTGGCGCAGATTCTGTTGCCGGATTTCAATTCGCGCCTGAACGGCCCGTCAAAAGCCTCAACCCTGGGCCTGCTGGCACTGCTGCTGGCCTCGGCGCTGCATTTTGGCGCTAACGGTCAGGGCAGCTGGCACGAGCTGCTGATTGTGCTGATGCTGTTTATCGCCGCACCCATTGGCAGTGCCGTGCTGGCGCAGGCGGCATTGCGCCGCAACGTGCCGTCAGTGGCCGATGTGCGGCATATTGCAAAGGATGCTGGCGAGCCGGGTAATTCCGACTAAAGTGATAGTTGCAGTGCAGCATGCATGTCGCCTGCACTGATTTTCACCCGCCCTTGCCGCAAAGGCAGCACCATGAGCAATCTGCAACTCGCAACACCGTTACGGGGGAGTCCGATGGGTGCCCGCGCCGAGGCCCGTTTTCCGCTATGGACACCAATTCTGCTGGCAATCGGCTATTTTGCCGCGGGCCTGCTGTCGTACTGGTTTTCTTCCGCCAGCGGAGCATTTGCCGAGTCGGTATTCATTCACGAAGGTTTTGGTCTGGCAATGATGCTGCTGGTTGGCCGCACGGCCTGGGGCAGCGTATTTGCAGGGCACCTGGCCTTGTCGCTTTACCAGGGCATGGCAGCGGGGCTGGCGCTGCTGGTGGCGTGCGGCAATCTGCTGGTGCTGATTCTGCTGACCGCGCTGCTGCAGCGGCTGAAGTTTCGCTGGCAGATGGATACCCCGCGTGATTACCTGCTGCTGGTGCTGGGGGTGACGCTGGTTTCGCAGCCGGTGGCGCGGCTGCTGGCGCTGGGCATGATGCAGTCGCTGATGCATGCGGACATCACCCGGGAAACCGTGGTTGAGGTGTTCAAGTTCATGTGGCTGGACGAATCGGTGTGCCAGATTCTGGTTGCCAGCAGCATTCTCAGCGGGGTGGATGTGTGGCGCCGCCATCAACCCGGCAGTTTCTGGCTGACCCTGTTGCTTGCCTCCGGGCTGCTGGCACTGGTGCTGGCGCAGCTGCTGCTGGTGCCGGATTATCAATGGCTGCATCCGCTGCATGTGTTGTCCATCGTCTATCTGCTGGTGATGCTGGTGGCGGCGTTGTTCGAGCTGTTTGGTGCCGCGCTGGCCAACATCATTGTGCTGGGCAGCACCCAGTGGGCGACACACAAGGGGCTGGGGCCGTTTTACCAGCTGGTTGATTCCGGCGCCGACCTCACCAATATGAACACCTTTCTGGTGGGTATCATCCTCAGCTCATGCCTGGTGGGCGCACTGCTGCGCGAACGCAGCGACCGGGAGGCGATGCTGGCGCAACTGGCGCATCACGATTCGCTCACCGGCTTGTTCAACCGCCGCCACTTTTTCGAGCTGGCCGAGCGCGAGTTGCTCAAGGCACGCCGCGAGCCACTGCAGCTGACGCTGTTCTGGATGGATCTGGATCATTTCAAGCAGATCAACGATAAACACGGCCATGCCGCGGGAGATCGGGCACTGGCTTTTTTTGCCGGTGTTTTGCAGCGTCAGTGCCGCCGCAGCGATCTGGTGGCGCGCATGGGCGGCGAAGAATTTGCCGTGCTTACCAGCGGCAGTGTGGATGCCGCTGCGCTGGCCGAAAAGGTGCGCAACGCCTTGCGTATCGAGTTGCCGCAGCATCCGCAGGTGGTGGCGTTTACCGTGAGCATGGGCGTGGCCGCATTCCAGACCGGAGACGAGCGGGTGGAAGACCTGATTCATCGTGCCGATATCGCGCTGTATCAGGCCAAGGCCAACGGCCGCGACCGGGTGGTGCTGGATGGTGAGGGTATCTGAGCGCAGTCCTGAAACACAGCGCCTACATCACCACGGCAGTGGTGGCAGTGCCGCAAATGACTGGCGCAGCGCCTCGCCCCAGGCCTTGCGAATCGTCTGGAAATATTCGTCCTGTTCACCAATACGCTGCTGCAAGCCTATGGCCAGCGTGTCGTGGCGGTAAAGCAGCAAATCAATCGGCAAGCCCACCGACAAATTGCTCTTGATGGTCGAATCAAAACTGATCAGCGCACATTTGGCCGCTTCGTTCACCGGCGTCTGGTAACTGATCACGCGGTCGATGATCGGCTTGCCGTATTTGCTTTCACCAATCTGGAAGTAGGGCGTATCCGGCGTGGCTTCGATGAAATTGCCCTGCGGGTAGATGTTGAACAGCCGTGGGGCTTCGCCGGCAATCTGCCCGCCAAGGATGAAAGAGCAGCCGAAATCCACGCTGCCCTGGCTTTGCCCGCCAGCATCACGCTGCACCACTTGTTTCAGTGTTTCTCCAATCAGCTCCGCCGCGTCATACATCGAACGCACGGTGAAGATGTTATGGTTGTCCGGATCATGCGCCGCCCGCTGCCGCAGCAGGCTGACCACACTCTGGGTTGTGGCCAGGTTGCCGGCCGACAGCAATACCAGCAGCCGTTCGCCCGGCTTGTCGAACAGCTGCATCTTGCGGAATGTGGCAACGTGATCGACTCCGGCGTTGGTGCGTGAGTCAGATGCAAACAGCAGGCCGTCCTGCAGGTTCATGGCAACGCAATAGGTCATGGCGTGTAATCGGGTAAGGGATGAGCGTTGATTCTGACTGCTGATCCGGTGCGCTGCAAGTGCCGTCCGGCGCGGCCCGCAGGCCAGCTGCAAGCCGCGCTGGATGTGCCCTGCAGGCCAACCATCGGCGGATTCATTGCTGTTGCTGATCCAGCCATACCCACGCCGCAGCCTGCATTTCTTCTCCGCCACCGCCACGGCGCACGCCACGCACCGGGCAGGCGTCCAGGTAGTCCATGCCGATGGCCAGTTTCAGGTGATGTTCATTGGCCGGTGTCAGGTTGGAAATATCGAAGCTGTGCCAGTCGCCATCCATCCACGCCTCGGCCCAGGCATGGCTGGCAACGTGCTGCATCTGTTGATCCGGCACATACAGATAGCCGGAGACATAACGCGCCGGCACGCCCAGTTGCCGGGCGCAGGCGATGAACACATGGGTGTGATCCTGGCACACGCCGCTGCCGTTGCTGAAGGCTTGCGCCGCCGTCATGTGCACGTCGGTCGATCCGGGTTGGTAGGGCATGCGCTGGTGAATGGCTTCTGCCAGTTGATGTAACGATGCCAGGCTGGGTGGCAGGCGGCGAAAGTGCTCGGCAAAAATGCGTAGCGCGCTGTCTGGCCGCGTCAGATCCGTGTGGCGCAAAAACGGCATCGGCGCCAGCGAATCGTGATCGGTGTCGTTGGCCGAACTGGTTTCCACCAGCCCTTTGGCGCGAATGCGAATCTCCTGGTGCGGGTAGTCCAGCGTCAGCACATGCAGGATGTTGCCGTAGGCATCCATGCTTTTTACTGCGGGCACCGGCAGCTCCAGTTCCCAGTCGATGATGCGTTGGCTGTGGCTGCTGTGCGGCGTCAGTCGCAGGTATTGCGTGCTGTGCTTCACCGGGTTTTCGTAGCGGTAAACCGTTTCGTGGCTGATGGCGAGTCTCATGGCGGTATCTCCCTGCGCGTGATGAATGGTTAAGCTTTAGCTAGCAGCCTGTCGGACTTGAGACTGATCTGCTGCGCCAGCGGTAAAAACGGCCCACTTTTGCCCGCTTTCTCGTTGCATAGCCCCGCTATGCGCCTCAAAAACAGACAAATCTGGTCTCGTTTTCCCACTCGGCTCACGACGATCGCTCAAGTCCGACAGGCTGCTAGGAAGACGCTGATTTATTGACTGCGCGGGCGAATTGCTGCGTCGCGCGGTGCTCGAAAGCTCGCCTATCCTCATGATATGTCTCGCTTTCTGCGCGCCGGGCTCCTTGCACTTCATCCCGC
>JAUPTR010000006.1 GCA_030917985.1 Pseudomonadota bacterium
CCACCAGACTGGCAACCGCACTGCTGGGTGACAGCATTGCCAGCAATATGTTCATGCTGGGTTATGCCTGGCAGCACGGGCTGATCCCGGTATCGGAATCCGCGATTCTTGGTGCAATCCGCCTCAACGGCGCGGCGGTGGAGATGAACCAGCAGGCATTTCTCTGGGGTCGGCATGCGGCAGTGGATGGCGCACGTGTTGAACGACTGGCATTTCCGGAGCTGGAACAGACCATCCAGCGCGCGCTGGAAACTACCCTGCAGGATATTGTCGAGCACCGCACCAGCTATTTGCGCGCCTATCAGAACGATGCTTATGCCCAGCGCTTCCAGCAGCGTGTTCAGGCGGTGGCAGCGCTGGAAAGTCGTCTGCTGCCGGGTTCGGAAGTGCTGACACGCAGCGTGGCCAAAAGCTATTTCAAACTACTGGCTTACAAGGATGAATATGAAGTTGCACGCCTGTATGGCGATGGCGAATTCGAGTCCGAACTACGCCGGCAATTTGGTGGTGATTTCAGCCTGCAGTTTCATCTGGGAGCCAGCTGGATGCAGCGCGGCGGCAAGCCACGTAAATTCGATCTGGGGCCATGGCTGATGCCGCTATTCCGCGTGCTCAGCAAACTACGCTGGTTACGTGGCACCCGTTTTGATCCATTCGGCTGGCAGGCAGATCGTCGTCTGGAACGACAGCTGATTCGACGTTATGAGCACACGCTGGATACATTAATGATTGGCCTGCATAACGATAATCTGCAATTAGCGGCGGAAATCGCGTCTCTGGCAGAAAAGATTCGCGGTTATGGCCATATCAAACAGGCAAATGCAGACAAGATACTGCCGCAATGGGATGCCTTGCTGGCCCGGTTCCAGCAGCAGCCCGCCAAAGCCAGCGTCAGCCATACCGCTACCGTCAGGCTATGAGCGTGGAGCCCTGATCAAAAGGACAACAAAAAAGCACCGGGCCATCAGGCCTCGGTGCTTCTTTCTGTCAGGCAAATGCTTAACCGGCCAGTTTCTTGAATGCCTCCAACACTGCATCGCCCTTGAATGGCTTGACGATCCAGCCCTTGATGCCGGCAGCCTTGCCGCGCTCTTTCATGGACGGGCTGCTTTCGGTGGTCAACATGATGATGTTGACCGTGCTATTACCCATCTCACCACGAATTTTTTCCACCATGGTCAGGCCGTCCATATTTGGCATATTGACGTCGCTCACCACCAGCTTGATGCCCGGATCGGCTTTCAGTTTAGCCAGACCATCCTTGCCGTCGACAGCAGTGGCGACATCCAGGCCGGCGTTTTTCAGAAAACCGGCTACTTCATCGCGCACGGTACTCGAGTCATCAACAATAAGAATCTTTGCCATTTCATTCTTCCCTAGAAGATTAAAACAATTCCAGCTCGCCGGAATCTACCAATTCGTCAACGTCGCAGGTGATTTCCTTGAAATCTTCCGGTGACCAGTTAAGGTTGAAAATAAAGCGTTGATACAGCTTAACGGTACGACCGCTGGCCTCATCCACTAATGTATAGATAAAGCATAGCTGCGGATTGTCGGTGCCAAACGAAATATATTTATGTTTGTGGTTCACAATCAGTGGAACCTGAATCTTGCTGCCTGCCGAACCGGCATCGCCAATGTAACGATTCTTGAAGGAGCCCCAGATCAGATTGGTCACTTCACCGAGGAAGCTGTTGGCCGCACGGAAATCGGCAACCTCGGCAGAGGGGCGATACAACTCCAGAAAATCGAGAATCGGCTGTTCTTCGGTTTGCAGCATCATATAGCCACGGCACCAGGAGCTTTCCAGCGGAATCAGGCTGAACACCTCACCAAAGATGATGCGGTCGCGCACAATATACGGTGCTTCCGTCAACATGGTCGGGTTGATCTTGAACTGGCTGGTAAGCACGCTTCCGGTAATTTCCGAAATACCGCGAACCAGCGCATTCGGATAAACCAGGCAGAAAATATATTCATCAATCACCGAACGCAGCGCAGGCATGTCGCTGGCGACATAAGCGGCACAAAACACACGGCGCAGTTCTTCCGGCAAATCATCCAGGGTCGCAGTTTTTTCGCGGCGCAGAATAAGTGGCAGTTCGCCGCGCACCGACTGAATCATCATGGCGATTTCGGCATTTTCTTCCGGGGTATCGCCATAATTCTCAGAATACAGAATCGCTCCCAGATCGATATTGGAACGCAATACCGACATCAGATTGTTTTTCTGCACTTTCAAGCCGGCAAGATTGTTTTCGTCGCAAAAGTGTTTGATGGTATCCGCATATTCCGGGCTGTTATCCAGCACCAAAACCTTGCTGAGCAATTTGTCAGTCATATTATTCAAGTCTCCTTCGGTGCTGCGTCAGAACAATTCGAGCATGCCGGTATCTTCTTCTGCGGCCGACATTTCCACAGCAAAATCAATCGGCTGATATTCACAAAAGCAAATACTGGCGTGCATCTGAATCGAGTTATTAATGTTGATTGTGTAGCCGCCGACAAAGCCCGGCTTCAACTCCTCCAGAAACGACATGCATTTGCTATCCAGCGCATACGGCGTGGACATGCCCAGATGCGGAAAATAATTCAGCAAATCCCGATTCATGGCGCCACAACACAGATTGCCGATTTCCGACAATGCCTCCACCAGCGAACGTTCGCTACTGCCGCGTGTAAAGTAGTCTTTCAGCTCTTGTGTATCGTCGATGTGAAAAATGGTCAGCAGCCGAAACAGGAATGATGAAATCGTCAAAACAATCACGGTCTGCTCGGGAAACTCGGTAACTGCCATGTCGGTCACCGGCTGGATGTCTACAACATCATCCGCCCCGAGCGCCAGATTGCTCCTGGCCGCTTTCATGAAAATGAATTCGACGCCCTCTTTGGCCTGTTCACTGATCATGATCTCAGTCCAGTTTTGCACGCAGCTGGTTGACCATCGACTCCATGCTGCTAAGCGCAGCCATCATCATTTTTCCGCCAGCCTGGATGTCCTGGAAGGTTGAGGTGGTGGTCAGGTCATTTTTGTGCAGATTACTGCTGTAATCTTTGGACAGTGCCTCTGAGCGACCTGCCAGCTTGCGCACCTCTTCTGCAACCACGGCAAAGCCACGACCGGAATCACCGGCTCGGGCAGCCTCGATCGAGGCGTTCAGTGACAGAATGATCACCTGCTTGACGATAGATGAGAACTCCTGATTCTTGGTGTGCATGTTGCGGTTTTGCGCCATCAGGGAAATCATTTCCTCATGCCAGTGTTCGAACGTAACCGCAACACTCTTCAGCTGCCCAGCCTCCTTTGCCAAACGATTCGCCTGGGTCAGCAACTCATCCTTGAGCTGCATGTAGCGAGCATTTGCCTCTTCCACATCACGGGCATTATTGTCCGCCAACTCGGACAGATCAGCCTGCGCCTGTTGCAGTGTCGATTGCATGAGTGATGCATCCTGCTGCAAACGACTGATTTCCGCATGCAGCGAAGACGCCGATGCGTCGCTCTCGGCCAAACGCTGCCTCAAAGACTCATGGGCATGCTGAGCCGCCTGAAGTTGGGCTTCCAGATCCGTGCGTACCCGTGCCAGTAGTTTGTTATGCTGCGTCCGCAGATAGATATAAGCGCCGGTTGCACAGGCCGCACCGCCCAGAAGGAATTGTGGCAATCCATCGATCAATTTTATCTCCCCCGCCGGAAATCAGAAGCTAAATGCCGATTGAGGCAAATTGATTACAAACGTGAACGGCGTAAATCCAAACTCGCCACCCGGATTGTCCAGTTCGACGCTTACACCGCCGCCCTGCTCCTGCAGAAAGGTACGGACAGCATCCATTCCCACCCCGCGGCCGGAGACCTGAGTCACTTGCGATGCAGTTGACAGGCCGGACTGGAATATCAGCTCGGCAACCTCCGCCGGCGTCGGCTTTTCTGCATTGCTGAATACGCCGTTGGCCACACCTTTCTCGTACAGCTTGTGCAAGGCCAGACCACGGCCATCATCGTGGATACGCAGTTGCTTGCCACCTTCATGCTCGACACAGGTAAAACTGATCCGCCCCTGCTCCGGCTTACCGGCAGCAACACGCTGTTCCGGTGCCTCGATGCCATGATCCAGCGAGTTGCGCACAATGTGCATCAGCGAGCTCTTCAGGGCTTCGGCAAAGGTATTGTTGAACGCGATATCACCGTTGACGATTTCTACCGACGGCGTTGGCTTGTTCAACTCCTTGGCCAGCGACGACATCGAATCCACCGCGCCGGAAACAAGGCGCTGCAGCGGGATCAAGCCCAAGTGGCCGACCACCTTTTGCAGTGTGGCCAGCGTTTCAGCGCTGCTTGCAGCAGCCAGCTCGGAAGTCATTTTGCGCAGCGACGTGATTTCATCCACGCTGATAAAGGCACCACGAGTGGTCAGCAGATCAGATGCACGGCCCTTGCGGCCCAGCTTGTCTTCGTTGATTTCAACATACCTGCCGATCGCGGCTGCTACGGCGTCCAGCTCCTGCAGCATCTGCTCTGCATTCCATTCGGCATCCGCCTCTTTACGCAGACGGTCGTATTCCATCTCTGCTGCATGGGCAGCATCGGTGATGAGCTTGAATTCGTAAGTACGGGCATTGCCTTTGATGGTATGCATATTACGGAACAAGGCCGATACCACATCGGCATCCTTGCCCACTGCCGACTCGATAAGCTTGCGGTTTTCTGCCACAAACTTGTTGGCTGAATCGATAAAATCGTTGAACTTGCCGATCGAGATCTTGATGATCTGCGAAATGAGATCGAGCTCTTCTTTCTGATGTGCGGCAGCCAGTTCCAGTTCGCGCAGGTGGGTCACGTCCTGTACGATCAACAGCACCTTGTCGACGCAGTCGTCATCGTTCTTGATCGGGCTCCAGTCCATTTGCAGAATCTTGTTGTGACCATCAGCCCCCTTGATCTGCATTTCAGTAGCCAGCAAGTGGCTGTTGAAATCAAACATCATCGAATCTTCGCCAATGATGGCACCCAGAGCGACAACGATCTGATCCTTGCTGTCCACTCCCAGCGTGGAGCTGGAAAACAGCGCCTCCATCACGTCACGGCCAGCCAGATCGCTGGTGCCGAAAATGGTGCTGAGATAGGCCGAATATTCCGGGTGCAGGCGATTGCCGGGCACGACAGTACACACTCCCAGACTCATGTTGTTCAACATGGCGTTGATATCATGCGTCTTCTGGCTCAACTGTGCGGTACGTTCGGCAACACGCAGCTCCAAGGTCGCATTCTGTTCGGCAATCACCGCAGTCATCTTCACGGTGTTGCGAATGAAGAACACCAGCACACCCATGAAAATCAGGTTCATTGCACCGATGATCAGGCCCAGATACAGGCTCATGCGCGTTGTTTTTTGCGATTCGAGCAGCGTCTGAACAAAATTGTCGTAACTGGTTTTGCGGAAATTCTTGATTTCTTCCTTCAGCGCCAGCAGCGAAGCATTCATCTTCTCTGCCGCCTGGGGGTCAACCTCACCCTTGTTCTTGATCAAAGCCGTCGAGGTTGATGCGGCCAGATTCTTATATTGCTGAAACTGGCTGCGCAGTTTGGCGATATCCGCAGCGCGAGCGGGGTATAACTTGGCCATTTCGCCAAACACGCCATCGGCCTGTTTGTAGAATTCCGATGCCTCGTCGATCATGTCGGTTTCACCGATCATCGCCGCCTGCATGAAGCGCTCTTCCATTTTGTCCAGCCGGACAATATTGGCATCTACCCGTTCGAGAACCGGGAAATACAAATCGCGGATTTCAGATAACTGCTCACCGCTTTCCACCGATTTTTTGACGTTGTAGGTAGAAAACGCCAGGAAGATGAAAATGGCCACCCCCACCATGAGGATGATTTTGCGCATCGGATTGGCATCCTCGGTAGCTTTGCCAGTTACAACCGATGCATCTTGCGCTTGAATGGTTTTCTCGTTCACAGTAGTTCCATGATCATGTGACGTGGACAGAAACAGGCTTTCCCGGCCACCGCCAGCCGGCGAATGTCAGGCATCTTCAGATCGAATCAAAATACCGGCGGGATTTGGTTACAGGCTTTTCAGCCCACAAACCACGGAAATGGCAGAAGCGACGCACACCTCTCGAATCTCCCCTGTCCGGCAGATTGCCGCCGGGCTTCCGACTTTCATCCGGCTTTTTGATCCGTTTATCTGTAACTGATAGATAGATGAGTTGTTGCTAATTTTCAAGAATCTGAAGCCTGGCCTGGCGTAAGCACCGCTGGCAGCAATCGGCCTCCCACAGCGGATCATGCAGCAGATGACGCATCGCTGAGTGGAAACAAGTGGCATCACAACACAACCATGCCCGGCCGGAGCAATGACATAATACATATGGAACAAGGCCCTGCAGCCAGCATGGTCACCCTGGCAGCCTGTCGGACTTGAGTAATCGTCGCGAGCCGGGTGGAAGAATGAGGCCGGATTTGCCTGCTTTTGAGGCGCATAGCAGGTCTATGTAACGAGAGAACGGGTAAAAATGGGCTGTTTCTCCCTCTGGCACAGCAGATCAGCCTCAAGTCCGACAGGCTGACAGGGGAAACACGGATTTATCGACTACGCAGGCGAATTGCTGCAACAGGTCACACATGTCTTACGTTGAATTCAAATTTGGCGCAGCCACCACAGTCAGGGTCGGCTATCAGCCGGATGGCACGACTACATTGCTGGAACTGGCACGCATCGAAGATTTGCCGCTGCACTGGCGCTGCGGGCTTGGCACCTGCGGCACCTGCGCGATTCGCCTGACGCTGCTTGCGGGTCAGGCGCAGCCGATGGGCAACAAGGAACGGAATGTCCTGGCCCATCACGGCAAGAATGAACAACAAAACGCCAGCGACTGGCACTGGCGTTTGGGTTGCAGCTACATCCTGAACGGCGCCGACCTGCGCGCCGAATGGGACTGAACACGGCGCATTACCAGAGATTCTGGCCAAATGCCTGATGGTATTTGTCCGCCACCAGTTCGCGGCTGATCGGGTGATTCTGGCCGCCACGGCTGGCGATCTTGATGGAACCGAGCAAGGAAGCCAGACGACCTGTGGTCTGCCAATCCATGCCATTCTGAATGCCATACAGCAAACCGGCACGATAAGCATCGCCACAACCGGTCGGGTCGACCAACTCAGCGGCTTTGACACACGGAATCTCGATCAACTTGCCGTCGCTGAAAATCTGCGAACCTTCACCACCTCGCGTTACGATCAGCGCTTTCACCTTGGCGGCAATCCGTTCCAGCGACAAGCCGGTGCGCTCCTGCAACAACTGCGCCTCGTAGTCGTTCACGGTCACATAGTCGGCGATGTCGACAAACTGCAGCAGATCATCGCCGTTAAACATCGGCAGCCCCTGGCCCGGATCAAAGATGAACGGAATTGATGCATCGCGGAACTGCTGCGCGTGTTGCAGCATGCCGTCACGGCCATCCGGCGCAACAATGCCGAGCGAGACTTTGGCCACATCGCTCACCTTGTTTTCATGCGACTGGCTCATTGCCCCCGGATGGAATGCGGTGATCTGGTTATCGTCCAGATCAGTGGTAATGAATGCCTGCGCGGTAAAGCTCTTGGGGATATGACGAATATGCGCCTGCGCAATATTCAACGATTCCAGACGACCACGATAGACACCAAAATCGTCACCCACAGTGGCCATGATCATCGGCTCGCCACCGATTGCCTTCAGGTTGTAGGCGATGTTGCCGGCACAGCCGCCGAACTCGCGGCGCATTTCCGGCACCAGAAACGCCACATTCAGCATATGCACCTTGTCCGGCAGAATGTGGTTCTTGAAATGATCATGGAACACCATGATCGTGTCGTAGGCCATCGAGCCGCAAATCAGCGTGTACATCTTATTTCTCCTGTATGTTTTTATGGGGGTATACGCCAAGAAGCGGTTGACGATCTGTCGCGAGCGGCCCTCAGCGGGGCGAAGCGCAGCGCAAAAACCGGAGTTTACGGGTGTAAATGAGGATTTTGAGCAGCGCATGGACCCGATCAGGGCTGCGCAGCAAGATCGTAAACCGCTTCCAGGCTGCACCCCGGCCGCGCGATTCTAGCATGCCACTTTTCGTCACAAGGGATTCATCCGGCCTTCATCCGACTGTCAAATCGGCTTGCCAGACTAAAGCACATGAAAACATGGACTTTACGCCTGATTCTGTGGGGCCTCACGCTGCTGACGCTGGCACAACCAGCCCATGCCTGGGGCTTGTATACCCATACCTATTTTGCTCAGCTGCTGCTAATAAGCGTGCCTCTGGCAGAACCCGCATACCGGCTGGCGGCACAGCGTTTTCCGCAGCTGGTGATGGCCGGCGCCAGCCTGCCGGATCTGGCGCTGCTGGCCGGATGGCTGAAAATACCGGCATTCCGCAACAGCCACGAATGGCCGCTGGTACAACAGATGCTGGATAGCAAACAAGCCGAGCACCAGGCAATTGCGCTGGGGTTTGCCAGCCACCTGCTGGTGGATGTGATTGCCCACCATCATTTTGTGCCTGAGCACGAGCATCGCTGGTTTGACTGGCCAGTGATCACCCACGCCTTGTGCGAATGGGCCATGGATCGGCATTTGCAGCCAAAGCTGCACGCCAGACCGGGTGAGTTGCTGCGCTCGGAACGCGCCACATTGGCGCCGTTTGTCAGCCAGCATTTTGGCTGCGATGCCCAGACTGCCGATCGTGCCCTGAGACAACTGGCCAGTGCCGACCAGGGCTTACGCCGGGGCAAACTGCCCGGCATCATTTACCGCGCCTCACGTCGGCTGGATTCGATGATGCAGCAGCGCTTTGAGCACTATCTGCAGGCCACGGCCAGCCATCTGCCGGACATCAACCGACTGATTGCCGGCCACACGCCATTGCTGCACGCCAACGGCAGCAGCAACCCGAACCCGCAGAAATGTGATGCGAACCTGCTGCCGGGCAGTCTGTTCGGGCAACTTGGCGTGGTAGAAGCGGCTTGATCGGCAGGCCTGCAAGCCGCTTCCACACTGGCCTGCAGCCTTGCCTGCAGACCAATGCCAGAGCGGGCTGCAGGGCAGCGCCTATTTCTCCTTGCGTTTGGCGCGTGGATGCGCCGCATCGTAGGTCTTGGCGAGATACTGAAAATCCAGATGGGTGTAGATCTGCGTGGTACTGATGCTGGCGTGGCCCAGCATTTCCTGCACTGCGCGCAAATCGCCGGAAGATTGCAACACGTGGCTGGCAAAGGAATGGCGCAAGGCGTGTGGATACACATGCTGCGTCAGGCCCTGTTTTTGTCCGCACAATGCCAGCCGTTGCTGGATGGACCGCACCGATAAACGCTGGCCACGCTGACTGACGAACATTGCTGGCTCATCCACCGCTGCCAGCGTGGCGCGCAACGCCAGCCATGCCTGCAGCGCCTCGACGGCCTTGGCACCAACCGGCACGATACGGCTCTTGTTGCCCTTGCCGAGCACGCGCACTTCCCCGCCAGCAAAATCGATGTGCTCCGGATTAAGCCCGGCCAGTTCAGCCAGGCGCAGCCCGGAAGAATAAAACAGCTCGAACATCGCCACATCACGCACCGACAACACATCGTCATCATCGGCCTGCAGCAGTTGCGTCATCGTGTCGGGAGACAAGGCATGCGGCAGTTTTTTGGCTGATTTTGGTGCACGGATGCCAAGCACCGGGTTAAGCACTACACCATGCTGGCGAGCGATATAACGGAACAGCCCGCGCCATGCCGACAAGACCTGAGCCAGCGACTTGCCCGACAGCCCCTGCGCATGTAAACGCCCGACCATGCGCCGGGTTTGTGGCGGCGTCAGCTCTGCCAGCGCGGTATCACCCAATTGCTGCTGCAACAAGGTCAGATCGCGTCGATACGCCGCCAGTGTGTGACTGCTGTAACGGCGCTCCACCGCCAGCCAGTCCAGATAACGCTGGATCAATTCATCGACGGCGGGCAGCGCGCTCATGAGCAACGATCAGGCTTGCGGCCGCTGCAAAGTTGCCGACAGCAGCTCGCCAATGCGTTTCAGGTAGAGCGTGCCCATTTCCGGATAAAAACGCTGGGCGTCTTCACTCGCCAGCACCAGCAGCCCGGCAGCGTCACCGGCGGTCAGGCGCACCTGGGCAAAACTGCGTAATTTGCCGGCAGCTTCGCCAAACCAACCCTGCACTTCTTCGGCCACATGCGGGCCGCAATAGGGCTCGTTCAGATTTACCGTCAGCTCTTTCATCGCATCGGACACTGGCAGATATTCGCAGCGCTCGCTGGCCCCCGCATCCACACCCCAGATTCGCACCGCAACGTGTGGCACGGCAAAATCTTCGGTGAGATTGTAGGCAAAACGCTCCAGCGCCTGATCGCGGCCAGCAGCATCAATCAAGGCCAGGCCAAGGCGATGTACTTTTTCGCCAATCGCATCGTTTTCTTCGCCAAATTGCAGCAACTCAGCCAGTTTTGACTCCAGCAGCCGCCCCTTCTCACGCAAGGTGAGAATTTGCCGCTCGGTAATGGAAATCGCATGGCCGCCGTGCGGATGCGGAATAAATATATCCGCCAGCAGGTCGGCGTATTGTTCAAAAAATTCCGGGTGCGCTTTCAGATATTGGGCAACGTCATTCGGTTGCATGGATGATTCCTGTTGGTTTGGGTCTGCTGACAGCATAGTGCATGATTCTCGCGGAACGAAGCTGGACCTGTGTTTGCGGCAGACAAGGCGGCAAAACCAAAGCGCAGGCAAACGGCAGGCGCCGCCGCATGCAACGCCCAGCCTATTCCGGTACAAAATGGAAAACAGCCTCCAAGGCGCCGCGCTGATAGCGACGCAGGCCGGTCAGATCTCGATTTCGCCTTCAAAAACGATCACGGCCGGGCCCGTCATCAATACCGGCTGACCGGGGCCTTGCCAGCGGATGGTCAATTCGCCCCCGCACGTCGACACACGCACGGTATCGTCAAGCAAGCCGCGCAGAATACCGGAGACTACCGCCGCACAAGCACCCGTGCCACACGCCAGGGTTTCACCGGCACCACGTTCAAACACCCGCAGGCGAATCGCGCCACGATTGATAATCTGCATGAAGCCGGCGTTGACCTTCTGCGGGAAACGCGGATGAACCTCGATGGCGGCGCCGACGCTGGCAACCGGAAAGCTGTCGACATCGTCGACTACCTGCACCGCATGCGGGTTGCCCATCGACACGGCGCTGATGTCGTAGCTTTTTCCAGCCACATCCAGCGGGTAGATCACCGCCTGGGCATCCGCCACAAACGGAATCTCGGCCGGCAGCAGGAACGGTGCCCCCATGTCGACTGTCACCTCGCCGTCAGCTTCCAGCTTCGGGCCGATAATGCCTTTGGCGGTTTCAACACGAATTTCACGTTTCTCGGTCAAACCCTAGGCATAAACAAAGCGGGCAAAACAGCGCGCGCCATTGCCGCACTGCTCTACCTCGCCACCATCGTTATTAAAAATGCGGTAGCGGAAGTCCACACCGGGCTGCGTGGCACGTTCTACCAGCAGAATCTGATCGCAGCCCACGCCAAAGTGGCGGTCGCCCAGTGCGCGATATTGCCCGGTGGTCAGATTGAGCGGCTGACTGACGCCGTCGAGCACAACAAAATCGTTGCCCAGCCCCTGCATTTTGGTGAATTTGATTTTCATGATCTGCTTTGTTCAAGAATTGGCGACACACATCACAGGCACAAGGCCGTGTAGTCGCGGAAGGTACAGCGATCCATCACCACAAACATGCCCGCCGCCTTGGCACGCAAGGCTGCCGCCTCGTTTACCACGCCATCCTGCAGCCAGATTGCCGGCAAGTTGAGACGAATACATTCGTCAACAATCGCATCCACCTCATCCGGATTGCGAAACACATCCACCAGATCAATCTGCCCCGGTACCACACTCAGGCCCGGATAAGCGGCTTGCCCCAGCACTTCGCTGATGGCGGGGCGCACCGGAACGATATCGTAGCCGAAACGCTGCAAGGCGGCTGCCACGCGGTAGCTCGGCCGCTCGGCCTTGGGCGACAGGCCAACCACGGCAATACGTTTGATCGATTGCAGAAACTGACGAATCTCGTCGGTAGAGGGGTTCTGGAACATGGGTTTTCCTCAATAAAATCCGGCTGCGCCGGGCGGCCGGGTTTTGAAGCGTTTATGGGTCCAGAAATACTGCTCGGGCATTTCCCGCACCCGCTCTTCAATAAAGGCATTCATGCGCCGGGTATCGGCTTCGACATCGTCCGACGGGAAATTATCCCAAGCCGGGTAAAACTTGACCAGATACCCCTCGCCCCCCGGCAGGATGCGCGTAATCATCGGCACCACCTTGGCTCGCGCCACTTTGGACAGGCGCGACAAGCCGGTAACGGTGGCGGCCGGCACACCAAAAAACGGCACAAACACCGCATCGCTGGCGCCAAAATCCTGATCCGGCAAATAATAAAACGGCAGGCCGCTGCGAATCGACTTGATCACCGGCTTGATGCCATCCTGACGTGAAAACAGTTGCGCGTTGCCAAAGCGGGTACGCGAACGCAGCAGTAACTGCATCACATACGGGTTTTTCTGCTGACCGTACATCGACACCACACGGCAATCCATGGAAATTCGGGTGCCACCGGCATCCAGCCCCATAAAATGCGGCGCCAGCCAGATCACCGGCTGGTCTTTGAGCGCCAGCCAGTGCTCCAGCCCTTCATACCGGATCAGCTTTTCCAGCCGCTGACGTGGCGCCCACCACAGCAGGCCATGCTCCAATGCGCCACGCATGAAAGCCTGTACGTGTTTCAACACCAGCCGCTCACGCGCGGCATCGGACAATTCGGGAAAACACAGCTTCAGGTTGATACGCGCCACCCGTGTACGGCTGCGCGCCAGTTTGTACAACACCCAGCCCAGGCCATTGCCGATACGCGCCTGCAGCGACAGCGGCAGGAAATGCATCAACCACAACAGGAATACTGCTAAACGCATAGTGATGGGTCTGTTTCGAGATTATTTGTAGAAATTCGGCTCGCCAACCGGGCGAGTACCATACCGTTTGTGCACCCAGAAATACTGGTCGGGCATTTCCAGCACGCGCTCTTCAATAAAATGGTTCATGCGCCGGGCATCCTGCTCCGGATCGCCACAAGGAAAGTTATCCCAGGGCGGATAAAGACGCATCTCGTAACCCTCGCTGGCGGACAGTTGGCGGGTGATGCAAGGAATGATCCTGGCCTTGGTCAGCTGAGCCAGGCGCGACAAGGTGGTCACGGTAGCGCATTCGACACCAAAGAACGGTACAAACACCGAATCGGTACGCCCAAAATCCATATCCGGCAGAAACACAAACGGTATGCCATCGCGGATCTTGCGGATCACCGGACGCAGGCCATCCTGCTTGGCAAACAGCTCGGGCGAGCCAAAACGCAAACGCCCCTGCAGCAATAGCTCATCCATAACCGGGTTTTTCTGCTTGCTGTAAAAGGCCATCGAGCCCGGCCATTCATCGGCAAATTTGGCACCGCCCATATTCAGGCCCACAAAATGCGGAGTCAGAATAATCACTGGCTGGCCCTTGAGATTGTCCAGGTGCTCACGCCCGACCAGCTTGATCATGTCCATCACCCGCTGCCGTGGCTGCCACCAGACGATACCCATTTCAAGCACACTGCGCACCAGACGCATGAAATGTTTACGCCCCAGCGCGCGTCGTTCGGCTTCAGACATATCCGGAAACGCCAGCCGCAGGTTGACCATGGTGACACGACCACCGAATGGAAACAGCAGCCAGCCCATGCAGTAGGCAATCACCACGGTCACCCGGTTTGGCAAGGCGGCCAGCGCCCGCCACAAGGCGAGTCCGATACGCACCGGCCAGTTCATGACCTCGCCTCCGGCGGATTCACGCCGGCAGGCACTTTGTAGCGGTTATAACTCCACAGGTATTGCGCGGGCGCCTCGGCAATCAAGGCCTCGATGTTGCGGTTGAGCAATGCCGCATCCTCGCTCAGATCTCCCGCAAACGCGCCTTGCAGCGGCTTGATGTGCACCCGGTAACCACGCCCCCAGGACAGGCGCTCGCCATAAAACAGCAACACAGCGGCATGGGTCGACTCGGCCATGCGTGACAACAAAGTCATGGTGTAGGCCGGCTGACCAAAAAACGGCACCCATACACCACCACCTTCGCCCGGCACCTGATCCGGCAGGATGATGACCGCCTCCCCGGAACGCAAGGTTTTAAACAGTTGCCGCACACCCTGCGCCGTAGCCGGCGCGGTTTTGCCGTTGCCGCGCGCGCGGCCGGCATTCATCAACGGTTCCAGCCATTTCTGCTTGGGTGGGCGATACATGGCGGTGAGCGGAAAAGGCAGGCGCGAGCTGAGATAACGTCCGGCAATGTCATACGCGCCCAGATGCGGCGTGACAAACAAGATACCCCGCTGTTGCGCCAGTGCGGCTTCAACATGCTCCCAGCCACGGCAATCACGAATCAGCCGTGCAACCTGCTCCGGATTGCGCCCCCAAGCCACCAGCAGCTCCAACGCCCCTTTGCCGGTTTCGCGAATATTACGGCGAATCAACTGCTTCAGTGTCACACCAGCGCCGGACAGGCCGCTTTGCAGCAGATTCCTGCGCAGCTTGCTGGCATAAGAAGGAGAAAGGAAATAAACCAGATAACCAAGCAGGCTGCCAAGACAGTGAATCAGCCAGAGCGGTAAGGCGGCAAACAAAGCCAGTATGACGCGAATCATCATTCGTTGTATTTGAGGCGTAATTTGGTATTCTACCCGTTTTCCAATCGATAAAATAAAACCCGCAAAGTAGAGAGAGAAATGAGCAATTCCTTCCTGTTCACATCCGAATCCGTGTCCGAAGGCCATCCGGACAAAGTTGCCGACCAGATTTCCGATTCGATTCTGGATGCCATTCTGGCCCAGGACAAATCCGCCCGCGTTGCCGCCGAAACCCTGGTCAACACCGGTCTGGTCGTTTTGGCTGGTGAAATCACCACCCACGCCAACATCGATTACATCCAGATCGCTCGCGATACCGTGAAGCGCATCGGCTACGACAGCTCGGACATCGGCTTCGATTACAAAACCTGCGCGGTGCTGGTGGCTTACGACAAGCAATCGCCGGATATCGCCCAGGGCGTGGACGAAGGCAAGGGTCTGGATCTGGACATGGGCGCTGGCGATCAGGGTCTGATGTTCGGTTATGCCTGCAATGAAACCCCACAAATGATGCCGGCACCGATCTATTACGCGCACCGACTGATGCAACGCCAGAGTGAACTGCGTAAAGACGGCCGCTTGCCGTGGCTGCGTCCGGACGCAAAATCGCAAGTTACCATCCGTTACGATGCTGAAACCGGCAAAGCCATCGAAATCGACACCATCGTGATCTCGACCCAGCATCACCCGGATGTATCGCATGCACAACTGTCGGAAGCCGTGATCGAAGAGATCGTCAAACCGATCATGCCGCCGGAGCTGATGAAAAACCCGCGTTTCCTGATCAACCCGACCGGCCGTTTTGTGATCGGCGGCCCGATGGGCGATTGTGGCCTGACCGGTCGTAAAATCATTGTTGACACCTACGGCGGTGCAGCACCACACGGCGGTGGCGCATTCTCGGGCAAGGATCCATCGAAGGTTGACCGCTCGGCTGCTTATGCCGGTCGTTATGTCGCCAAAAACATCGTTGCTGCCGGCATTGCCAAGCAATGTCAGGTACAGGTGTCATACGCGATCGGCGTATCGCGCCCGGTGTCGGTGATGGTTGATACCTGGGGCACCTCGAAGCTGAGTAATCAGCAGATTGTTGAGTTGATCAACAAACACTTCGACCTGCGTCCGAAAGGCATTATTCATATGCTCGACCTGCAGCGTGCCATTTACGGCAAAACTGCGGCCTATGGCCATTTCGGCCGTGAAGAGCCGGAATTTACCTGGGAACGCACCGACAAGGCAGAAGCGCTGCGCGCAGATGCAGGCCTTTGAATCCACTGAAAAATAGTTAAATGATCGATAACGGGGCGCAAGCCCCGTTATCGTTTTTAACGCAGGCGTGCGTGCCAAAATGTTACAATTCATAAATCCGTAACATCTTAATGGTTAAACATGTTCGCTCGTTTCATGCCGCAAGAAGGCAAATTTTTCGATCTGTTCAACGCCCATACTGAACAGGCAGTCTTGTCCGCGCAAAAATGCCTGGCGCTGATCAACACGTTGAGTGGCGAGCGTCGCGCCATTGACGAACTGGTGCAAGCCATCGAATCGGCAGAACAGCGTGCCGACAATTTCACCCATGAAACCATTGCGCTACTGAACAAAACCTTCATCACCCCGTTTGACCGCGACGAAATCCATCAACTGATCAGCGCGATGGACGACATTGTCGACGTGGTTCAAAGCCTGGCTCAAACCCTGTCGATGTACGACGTGCGCAAATCGACACCTGACATGCTGCAACTGGCCGAATTGAACGTATCGGCAATCGATCGCGTACGCTACGCCGTTGGCCTGCTCAAATCGCCGGGCGAACACGCACAGGACATCCTGCGCACCTGCAAGGAAATCGACAAACTCGAAGGCGATGGCGATCGCGTGATGCGTGGCGCCATTTCCCGCCTGTTCCGTGATGAACAGGACACCCGGGAGTTGATCAAGCTGAAAGCCGTGTATGAACTGCTGGAAACCGTAACCGACCGCTGCATGGCCGTTGCCAATCAACTCGAAGCCATCGTTCTCGAAAACACCTGAGGCCCCTCATGACCGGTATGGAAATCAGTCTGGGAGTGGTTATTCTCCTGGTAGCACTGGCCTTGGCCTTCGACTTCATGAATGGCTTTCACGATGCAGCCAACTCGATTGCCACGATTGTGTCGACGGGCGTGCTGCGCCCTCAACATGCGGTATTGTGGGCTGCATTCTTCAATTTCGTAGCAGTGTTCATCTTTCATCTGAAAGTGGCCACCACCATTGGCAAGGGCACCATCGACCCGAGCATCGTCGACCAGTATGTCCTGTTCGGCGCGCTGATTGGTGCCATTTCCTGGAATATCATCACCTGGTATTTTGGCATTCCGTCGTCGTCGTCACACGCACTGATCGGCGGGCTTGTTGGCGCCGCCCTGATCAAGGCAGGACCGGATGCGCTGGTAGCTGCCGGGCTGTTCAAAACCATTGCATTCATCGTGGTGGCGCCAGTGCTTGGTTTTGTGCTTGGCGCAATCATGATGCTGGGCGTCTCCTGGCTATTTTTCAGGTCCACACCAGGCCACGTCGACAAATGGTTCCGCCGCCTGCAGCTGGTATCTGCCGGGATGTACAGCCTTGGACACGGCGGCAATGATGCACAAAAAACCATCGGTATCATCTGGCTGATCCTGATCTCCGCCGGCATGTCGACCACAGAGCAAGGCGTCCCGCTCTGGGTCATTGCCGCGTGTTATTGCACGATTGCGGCGGGCACCATGTTTGGTGGCTGGCGAATTGTCAAAACCATGGGTCAGCGTCTGACCAAACTCAAACCTGTGGGCGGTTTCTGCGCAGAAACAGGTGGCGCGATTACCTTGTTCATGGCCTCTGCACTTGGCATTCCGGTATCCACCACACACACCATCACCGGTGCCATTGTCGGCGTAGGTGCATCACGTCGTTTCTCCTCGGTGCGCTGGGGGGTGGCCGGCGGCATTGTCTGGGCCTGGATTCTGACCATTCCCGCAAGCGCGGCAATCGCTGCATTTGCCTGGTATCTTGGCCAAAAGCTGTTCTGACTTCGAACAGGCGGCATCGGACGGGAGGCAAAACAGGCTATGATTAGCTGATGTTGCTTCCCGTCTTATTTTTTTGCAGAATCGGCATCAAGCGGTTGTTGCCATGCGTATGGCTACTGGCCGCTGGCTTGCTGCAGGCGCAAAGCATCACGCTTACGGCAGAACAATCGCGGCTCAATCTCGGCAATGGCCTGCAATATGTAGAAGCCCCCAATGCAGATGGCTCGCTCGACACGGCCCTGGCGATCGCCGCGCAGCACTGGAAAACCAGTGACACACACAATCTCAACCTGAGCTATACCGACCGCCCCTACTGGTTCCGCACCACGCTGCACAACCCTGGCACGCGGCCTCTCCTGCGGCAACTTGAGCTTGCATACCCGGTACTCGACTACATCGAGCTATACAGCATCAACCAGCATGGTCAGGTCCGTCACTGGCTGCTGGGTGACAAATACCCGTTCAAGCAGCGCCCCTACCTGCACAGAAACTTCGTCATTCCGCTGGAAATCGGTGCTGGTGAAACACTACGCCTGTACCTGCGGGTGCATACCTCCAGCGCCCTGCAAATGCCATTACACCTGTGGCAGGCAGAGGCACGTGAAGCCCATGACCAACAGCAGTTGCTGCTGCAAGGGGTCTACTTCGGCACCATGCTGGTGATGCTGATCTACAACCTGATCCTGTTTTTTGGCATCCGCGACTGGAACTACCTGCTGTACGTGCTGTGGATTACCTTCATTGCCGGTTTTCTGGCATCGTTCAACGGGCTGGCGTTTCAATATATATGGCCCGAGGCAACCACCTGGAACGACCAGAGCATCGCCGTCCTGCTATCGCTCGCCAATGTATTCGGCGTGGGCTTCAGCATTGCCTTTCTGCAGCTGAGGCGAAATCTGCCACGCGCCACCCCGGCCCTGCAGTCGATGATTGTGCTGGGGCTCATCGCCACCCTGGTTGCCTTGTGGCTCCCCTATCAGCTTGCAATCAAGTTTGCCATTTTTAATGCGGTAATCAGCATCCTGTTGATCATGGCTGCCGCCATTCATTTGTGGAGTGCCGGTTTCCGCCCGGCTCGCCTGTTCATCCTTTCGTGGTCATCAGTACTGATTGGCGGCGTTATCCTGGCCATGAACAAATTCGGCCTGTTACCCTCCACACTGTTTACCGAACACGCCGCGCAGGTCGGATCAGCGCTCGAAGCCGTGCTGCTGTCGCTGGCAATGGTTGACCGTTTCAACAGCGAACGCAAAAGCAAAGAACGGGCCAAAGTGGATTTGTTGCGGGCACAGCAAGACTTGCTCGACAGTCAGCGCAAACAAAATGAAATCCTCGAGAACCGGGTACACGAACGCACCCGGGAACTGGAGCAAGCCAACCAGAAGTTACAGGAAATGAGCAGCACCGACGCACTGACCGGTACCCGCAATCGCCGCTACTTTGACCAGGCATACGCCAAAGAATTGAAACGCATGCAGCGTGATGGCACGGATTTATCATTGTTGCTGTTGGATATCGATCACTTCAAGCGGATCAATGACACCTGGGGCCATCAGATCGGTGACGAATGCCTGCGGCTGGTAGCACAAACGATCGGGCAACACATTCGTCGCGACAGCGACACCCTGGCGCGGGTGGGGGGCGAAGAGTTCTGTATCCTGCTGCCCAACACCAGCGCTGCAGGGGCGATATTTCTTGGCGAAACGATCCGCAGCGCCGTCGCAGCGCTGTCCCCTGAAATCAACGGCCAGCACCTGAGTATCACCATCAGTATTGGCATTGCCTCCAGCAGCCAGCAATTGCCGATGCCTCCGGAGCAGTTATTAAACCTGGCCGACAAAGCCCTGTATCGAGCCAAAAAACTGGGCCGCAACCGGGTAGCGCTGTTTGAACCGGAACGGGATCAAGGCAGCGCATGAGTGTTGCCAAAATCGGCACAAGGCATATAATTCCCTCCCAACCGAGGAGCGCTGCAAGGATGTCGCCCATTGACGCCCCCCAGGCTCGGTTTGCAACTGCGCTCACCTGACTAAACCCGTGCCGGGCACGGGATGCTTGGGTGAGTCCGCATCCCCCCCGGCCACACGTATCCAGGAGTACACGCTGTGGCTGACAAATTCACCGATTTCAAAGTTGCCGATATCAACCTTGCCGACTGGGGTCGCAAGGAAATCCGCATTGCCGAAACCGAAATGCCGGGCCTGATGGCGCTGCGCAAGGAATACGGCCGCGAACAGCCGCTGCGCGGCGCACGCATCACCGGCTCGCTGCACATGACCATCCAGACAGCCGTGCTGATCGAAACCCTGCAGGCGCTGGGTGCCGAAGTTCGCTGGGCATCGTGCAATATTTTCTCGACCCAGGATCACGCAGCGGCTGCGATTGCCGCCAACGGCACACCAGTATTCGCCTACAAGGGCGAATCGCTGGACGAATACTGGGACTACAGCCACCGCATCTTCGAATGGCCGAACGATGTCGGCGCCAACATGATTCTCGATGACGGCGGCGATGCCACCCTGCTGCTGATTCTTGGCGCCAAGGCGGAAAAAGACCTGTCGGTGGTTTCGCATCCGACCAACGAAGAAGAAATCTCGCTGTTCAACTCGATCAAGGCGCGTCTGGCCAAGGACGCGAGCTGGTATTCGCGCCAGCTGGCGCGCATCCAGGGCGTAACCGAAGAAACCACCACCGGCGTAAAACGTCTGTATCAGATGGCCAAGGATGGCCACCTGCCGTTCCCGGCAATCAACGTCAACGATTCGGTAACCAAATCCAAGTTCGATAACCTGTATGGTTGCCGCGAATCGCTGGTTGACGGCATCAAGCGCGCCACCGACGTCATGGTTGCCGGCAAGGTTGCCGTCGTTGCCGGTTACGGCGACGTGGGCAAAGGCTCGGCGCAATCGCTGCGCGGCCTGGGTGCCACCGTGATGATCACCGAAATCGACCCGATCTGCGCCTTGCAGGCAGCGATGGAAGGTTATCGCGTTGTCACCATGGATGAAGCCTGTGACAAGGCCGACATTTTCGTTACCGCCACCGGCAACGTGAACGTGATCAACCACGAGCACATGAAAAAAATGCGCGATCAGGCGATTGTCTGCAATATCGGCCACTTCGACAGCGAAATCGAAGTCTCGGCGCTGCGCCAGTACCAGTGGGAAAACATCAAGCCGCAGGTTGACCACATCATTTTCCCGGACGGCAAACGCATCATCCTGCTGGCCGAAGGCCGCCTGGTCAATCTGGGTTGTGGCACCGGCCACCCGTCGTTCGTGATGTCCAACTCGTTCACCA
>JAUPTR010000350.1 GCA_030917985.1 Pseudomonadota bacterium
CATGGTCGTGATGGTGAGAATGGTGGGAATGCGCCACGAATCAGGCCTCGCCCACCGGAGGGAATGGCAGGTCGGCACTGGCCAGGCCAATCGCACCAATTTCGTGGACGGCCTTGGCAAAATGCGGATCTTCGTGCAATTGGGTCAAACTGGCCGGATGTGGATGGCCATGCATGCGACCTAGTCGTGCCAAGCTCACCGGACTGATGTGCCAATGCAGCTTGCGCAATAATTCGTCGGCCTGATCCGGACGATTGCACACCAGCACCATATCACAACCCGCCTCCAAAGCGGCAACGGCCCGGTCGGTGATATTTTCACCGGCGACACTGGCCCCTTCCATGCACAGATCATCACTGAAAATCACGCCGTCAAAACCCATCTGCTGGCGCAGGATGTCGTGCAACCACACGCGGGAGAATCCGGCCGGCTGGCTATCCACTTGCGGATAAATCACATGTGCCGGCATCACCGAGGTCAGGCCATGCGGAATCAGCTGGCGATAGGGCTCAATATCGTCCGCCATCAATTCTGCCAGTGAGCGTTGATCCACCGGCACCTCATGATGCGAATCCTCGTTGACATAACCGTGGCCGGGGAAGTGTTTGCCCACGGTAGGCATGCCACCTTTGCGCAAGCCAATCTGTAGTGCGTGCACCAATTGTGCCACCACCGAAGGATCGCGATGAAATGCACGATTGCCAATCACCGCGCAACGCTCGAAATCCAGATCCAGCACGGGCGTGAAGCTGAAATCGACACCACAGGCACGCAGCTCTGCGGCAAGAATCCAGCCACACCATTCAGCCTTCTGTAATGCCTGCTTCTGGTTTTCATCCCAAATGCGGCCCAGTTCGCGCATCGGGGGAATCCGTGTAAAGCCTTGTTTGAAACGTTGCACGCGGCCGCCTTCGTGGTCCACAGCAATCAGCAATGGCGGCGAACGCAAGGCGTGGATCTCAGCGGTCAGTGCTTTCACCTGCTCGAATGAATCATAATTGCGACTGAACAGGATCACGCCGCCAACCTGCGGATGCATCAGCCGTTCACGCTCGTGATCAGTCAGGGATTTGCCGGCGATGTCGACCATTACCGGGCCAAGGGGCAGAGAGAATTGCGATGAAGTCATATTGAGGGTTTCGACTGGTTTTCCATTACGACAAACGCCAGCACGTAGGCGCGTTCGTCACTCAGACTAAGGTGTAGCTGCTGAATGCCACGCAAGGCAAGCTCGGCGGCGAGCACAGGCGCACAAAAAAATACCGGGCGGCCCAATGCATCGTGCTGCAAGCCGATGTTGCGCAGCGTGACCACCCCACGCAGACCAGTGCCCAGCGCCTTGGCAAAGGCTTCTTTCGCCGCAAAACGTTTGGCCAGCCACGCCGCCGGAGCAAGGGCCGCCTGCCAGTCAGGCAATTCGTCCGGATGCAGCAGGCGCGTGGCAAATCGCTCGCCGTGGCGACTCAGCGCCTGCTCAATGCGCGCAATTTCGACAATATCGGTGCCAATGCCGTAAATCGACATCAGACGGCGTTGCGGGCAGCAACTTCGATCAGTTGTTTCATTTCACGCACGGCAGCATCAAAGCCAACAAACAGCGCATGGCCCACAATTGCATGGCCGATGTTCAATTCACGCACACCCTTGATGGCAGCAATGCGCTGCACATTGTGATAATGCAGACCATGCCCGGCATTCACCCGCAAGCCAGACTGCGTACCATAGGCAACAGCTTCACGGATACGCGCCAGCTCCGTGCCCATTGCATCGCCGGTTTCGGCTTCAGCATAACGGCCAGTGTGAATTTCAATCACCGGGGCGCCGGCTTCAACGGCGGCATCAATCTGCTGCACATCGGCATCGATAAACAGCGATACCCGGATGCCGGCGTCAGTCAGTACCTTGACAGCATCCTTGACTCGATCAAAATAACGCACCACATCTAGGCCACCTTCGGTGGTCAACTCCTCGCGCCGCTCCGGCACCAGACAGGCATCCTGTGGCTTGATCTTCAAGGTGTGGGCAATCATTTCGTCGGTTATTGCCATTTCCAGATTCATGCGGGTCTGGATCACTTCGCGCAGAATCTCCACATCGCGATCCTGGATGTGGCGGCGATCCTCGCGCAGATGCAGGGTAATCAGATCGGCACCGGCAGACTCTGCTACCAGCGCCGCCTGCGCCGGACTGGGGTAACGGGTGCCACGCGCCTGGCGCAGTGTGGCGACATGATCAATATTCACGCCCAACTGAATCATACAAATCTCCGCATTAAAGCTGGTTCAGGTCTCGCAATAGCTGGCGGGTATACAGGGGACGTTCACCAAGGTAATGGCCCAGCAACTGGCGCATCAGCAATTTGCTCTGGTAAAGGGTTTCGGCGTCAGAATACACGCCAGCAGCCATGTTCAGCAACGTAGCACCGCGCAGACAAATCTCGTCCGGACGATCGACCTCGATGAGGCCACGCTGCAATACAAAACGATAATAGGCATCGTGTCTTACTGGTTGACCTGTGCTGGTGCGAGCAAGATCAGCGCCGTAGCCCAGCGACTGCAGCAACTGCATTTCGAATCGCCGCAATGCCGGCGCAACGTCTACAGTGCTTGCCAGGCCACGAATGGCTGCATAGTAGTCAGAAAATAACGCGGGGTGGGAATCTTCGCGTGGCAGCAGATGCAGCAACAGCTCGTTCAGATAAAAGCCGCACATCAGCGGCAGACCGGTGAGCTGTGGCACACCGCCCTGCCACTCTGCAGCGTGCAGGGTTTTCAGCTCGTTTTTGCCAAACCAGCTGATCAACAAAGGCTGAAAAGCCAGCAATACCCCACGCAGCGCCGATTTTGGACGGCGGGCACCACGCGCAACCATGGCTACACGGCCATAATCACGGGTGATGATTTCGATGATCTGGCTGGTTTCACGATACGGGTAATGATGCAGGACGAATGCCGGCTGATTTTCGATACGTTTGGGCTGACTCATGTCAGAAACCGGTGGTTCGGCTTATTCCAGGCCCATCTGCTTGATGAAGCGCACATCATCGGCCCAGCCACTTTTGACCTTGACCCAGATTTCCAGAAAGACTTTGGCATCGAACAGTTTTTCCATATCGATGCGTGCTGAGGTTGCGACTTCCTTGAGCTTGGCACCGCCCTTGCCGATCACAATCGCTTTCTGATTGGACTTGTCGACATAAATGGCAGCATGAATCCGTCGCAAACCGCCCTCTTCCTCGAACTTCTCGATTTCGACATTAATCGAATAAGGCAACTCTTCACCAAGCAGGCGGAACAGTTTCTCGCGCACGATTTCTGCGGCAAGAAAACGTTCGCTTTTATCGGTGATCTGCTCTTCCGGATAAAGCGGCACACTTTGCGGCAAACACGGACGAATTGCCTCCAGCAGTTTGTCGACCTGCTGGCCGCGCTCGGCACTGACCGGCACCACACCAGCAAAATCAAAGCGGGCGGCCATTTGCTGAATGAACGGCAACAACAAGCCCTTGTCGTCGTGTTTATCGATTTTGTTGACTACCAGCCATACCGGACGGGTTTTCGGCAGCAACGCCATTACTTCGGCGTCAGCCGCACTGAATTTCATCGCCTCCACCACGAACAGCACCACATCCACATCGCCAAGCGTTTCACGCACGCTGCGATTCAAGGCATCGTTGAGCGCATTGCGATGCTTGGTCTGAAAACCGGGCGTATCAACAAAAATCGCCTGGCACTCTGCATCGGTAAAAATACCCGTTACGCGATGGCGTGTGGTTTGCGCCTTGCGCGAGGTGATGCTGATTTTCTGCCCGATCAGATGATTGAGCAGCGTCGACTTGCCGACATTGGGGCGGCCAACAATCGCGACAAAGCCGCAGCGAAAATGGGGGTCTGTATTTTCAATCATGACTGTAACCGTTCGCGGGCCTGCTCGAAGGCTTGCGTTGCAGCCTGCTGCTCGGCCATGCGCCGGTTGGAACCTTTACCTTTGGTGCGAATATTCAGGGGCTCGATGACACATTCAACCGAGAACAATTGCTCATGCGCATCGCCACTGGTGCCGGTGAGCAGATACTGCGGCAATGCCAGACGACGCCCCTGCAGCAATTCCTGCAGCCGGGTTTTTGGGTCCTTGGCCTGATTGCTGGGGTCGAGCTTGTCGAGTATCGGCAGGTACAAGCGCAATACAACCGATGCGGCGACATCAAAGCCGGCATCCAGCAACACCGCACCAAAAATTGCCTCCACCGCATCGGCGAGAATCGACGGGCGTTTCTGGCCACCACTTTTCAATTCGCCTTCACCCAGGTGCAACAGCTTGCCCAACTCCAGCGTATCGGCAATTTCCGACAGGGTTTGCTGATTGACCAGATTGGCACGCAAGCGCGACAAATCGCCTTCGCTGAGCTTGGGGTAATGATCAAACAGATACTGGGCAATCACAC
>JAUPTR010000046.1 GCA_030917985.1 Pseudomonadota bacterium
CAACCTAGCGGCCACCGCCCCCACCCCAGCATGAGCGATGGTTCCCGCCACATACCCATCCGGTAAATACATACTCACCCCCGAGGTAAACCCTTGCGCCAACGCCGCCGGCCCACACTGTCCTCCCGAAGCCACTGCCCCGGCACAGGCCACGGCGGCATGGCCCACCACCTGCACCGAACGCGCCGCAATAGCAGCATTGGCACCGCCCGCAGAAGCAATTTGCTCTGCACCGGAGCCCACGCCATAAAACGCCGCCGCCATCGCCGCGCCCTTGAGTGCGCCTTCAACCGTACCCGACTGAATCCCGCCACCCACGCCGCCAGCCATTACTGAGGCGCCAAACTTGGCAAGACCGACGTTGGCCACATTTTCCGCAAACCAGACGCCGGTCATGACATAGGTCGCCATGCCATAAGTCAATACGCTGGCCGCAACCCCCACCACCGGCCGCCGATACTTGGCCCACGCCGAAAACCCGCTCGGATCAGTGAACATCATCGGACTGTTGAACACGTAGCTATACGGGTTGTAGCTCTGTGCGTTGTCCGGCGCCTGATTGATCGGATCGACACTGAGGAAGCGCGCCAGCAACGGGTCGTAGACGCGGCCGTTCATGTGGATCAGGCTAACATTGTCGAGCATTTCGTGCGCGGTGTAGCCACGCGTGGTGCTGTGACTGAGCGCGTCGCTGCGTTTACCCCAGGCGTCGTAACCCATGCGTTCGATCACGGCGCCGGATGTGTCACTCACCGCCTTGATACTGCCCTGATGATCGGCGTGCAGGTATTGGGTTTTCAGCACCGTGCCGCTGGGGTTGGTTTCGACCATAGCATAGGGTGAGCCTGCTGCGCTGAGGGTGTGGCGGAAGGTAGTGACTTCTCCCTGCATCTGCTCTTCGAAGGCATCACCCAGGGCCGTAGGGCGCACTCGGAGCGCAGCGCAGTGCGCCGCATGTTACACGCCTACATAACCAACATTTGCCGGGCCAACGGCAAGCAGCAAGCGTAGCCGGATGCAGCCGCATGGCGGAATCCGGGTTTCAAACAGGCGGCCAGAATGGTCGCCTGTTTGTTTTCGGCGCTTGGATCAGGCGCAACACCCGGATTACGCTTCGCTCCATTCCATTGGGCTACCCGATCCGTTGCCCTGCAGCCCGCTCTGGTATTGCCTTGCAGGCCGGCCTGCAGGCCAATAGGGATGCGGCTTGCAGCCATGCCGTCAACACATGGGCATACTGTCTGCAGCAATAGCTGGCGGCGTGGGTCTGATATCCGGGCTGCGTGGGTGTTTTGCGGTGGCAGCACCACCCGGGGCTGTTGGTGTCTGTGCGTGGTGTGGCGGGCTATCGCTGGCAACATGCGGGGGCGTGGATTGCATATACTGGCTTATTCGATCATTTTTCAGGCACAGCCATGCCCAGCGCCAACCCCGCGCCTACCGACAAACGCTTTTTTGCCCAGTTGGGCCAGCTCAATACCCAGATTGTCCGCGCCAGCATCATTGCCATGCTGGCCTGCATGTTATTGATGACGCTGATGCTGGGTATCAGCCTGCTGTATGACGGCGGCAATCCGGTGGATGCGCTGCGGATCAGGGTCACTTTGCTGATTGCGGCTGTCTGCGGCGTGTGCCTGCTGATTCTGGAGCGTGGTTACACGCGCCTGGCGGGCAATCTGTTTGGCGGTTTTCTGATGTTGTATCTGCTGGCGCTGCCTGTGTGGCTGCACACCGGGGTGTATTCGATCGGGCTGATTGGTGTGACGGTGGTGATTCTGCTGGCGGGTTTTACCAACCGCCCGCGCACTGCCTTGCTGATTGCGGGCTTATGTGCGGCTGCCGTTCTGCTGATGCTGTTGGCGCAGGTTGGGGGCTATTTGCCGATTATCGATGCCAACAAGCCGCCGCCGAAGTTCATTGCGCTGGTGCTGATGGTGGTGTTTCTGCTGCTGGGCTGGGTATGCAGCCGTTATGCTGCCTTGTTTGGCCAGGCGGTGCTGCGGCTGGAAAAAACCAAGCGTGAGCTGGAGCACAATATCGAGCAGCTGCATCTGCGGGAGCAGGAGCTGACACGGGCGAAACAGGATGCCGAGCGCGCCAATCAGGCCAAATCGCAGTTTCTGGCCACCATGAGCCACGAAATCCGCACGCCGATGAACGGTGTGCTGGGCATGGCGCAACTGCTGCAACAGCCGGGGCTGAGTGACGCGATGCGGATCGATTATGCGCACACGATTGTTGATTCCGGCTCAACCCTGCTGGCGATTCTCAACGATATTCTCGATTGGTCGAAAGTGGAGGCAGGCAAGATCGAGCTGGAGCAGATTGTGTTTTCGCCCAACGATGTGGCGCAGGAGGTGTTGAATATTTTCCGCCACTCGGCGCAAAACAAGGGGCTGATGCTGCATGCCGAGCTGCCGCAGCCTGTCCGCCATTACCGTGGCGATCCAACCCGGCTGCGGCAGATTCTGGTCAATCTGGTTGGCAATGCCATCAAGTTCACTGCCAGCGGCAGCGTCAACCTGTCATTGCAGTGCCAGCCCGACGGCGATGACGATCTGCTGCGTTTTGCCGTGCGCGATAGCGGCATCGGCATTTCTGCCGAGCAGCAACAGCAATTGTTCCAGCCGTTTACCCAGGCAGATGGCAGCACCACCCGCCAGTTTGGCGGCACCGGTCTGGGGCTGGCAATCGTGCGCCGGTTTGTCGAGCTGATGCATGGCCGGATCGGCATCCACAGCCAGCTGGGGCACGGCGCAACCTTCTGGTTTGAAATCCGCCTGCCCTGCATGGCCGCGCCAGCCGGGGAGATCGCGCCGGACAACAGCGCCGATACCCCGTTGTCTGGCCGGATTCTGGTTGCCGAAGACAATCCGGTCAATCAACTGGTGATCAAGGCCATGCTCACCCGCATGGGGCTGCAGGTGGAATGTGTGGCCGATGGCGAGGCGGCAGTGGCGCAAGCCTGCGCCGAGCGCCGTTTCGATGCGCTGCTGATGGATTGCCAGATGCCGCTGTTGAGCGGCCCGCAGGCCACCCGCCAGATCCGCAGCTGGGAGCAGGCAAACCAGCAGCCGGCGATGCCCATCATTGCCGTGACTGCCGGCGCGTTTGAAGACGACCGTGATCAATGCCTGGCTGCCGGCATGGATGATTTCCTCAGCAAACCGGTGGACGCGGCCCAGCTGCAGCGCCTGCTGCAGCAGTGGCTGGCGCGCTAAGGAAGCGCTGATTTATTCGGCGAGCGGGATGAAGTGCAAGGAGCCCGGCGCGCAGAGCTCTGCATGGCCATTCCACTAGGCGGCAAG
>JAUPTR010000351.1 GCA_030917985.1 Pseudomonadota bacterium
AAAATTGGCGCGTAGCCCGGACAGCAGCGGCTGGCCGCCCGGCGTTTTTAGCCCCTCGCCCCTTGCGGGAGAGGGGTTGGGGAGAGGGGGCGGATGGCTGCGAAATGATGGCTATCGCTGTGCGCCACTCATCCTGCGGTGTTGTGGTGGTTTTGGTAGGTCGGACTTCAGTCCGACGCAGTCGTTAACGTTTGGCACCGCGTCGGACTGAAGTCCGACCTACGACCTTGTTTTGCGGCAGTGAGGGATGGGGCTGTAGATGCCATTGCCAAAAATTGGCGCGTAGCCCGGACAGCAGCGGCTGGCCGCCCGGCGTTTTTAGCCCCTCGCCCCTTGCGGGAGAGGGGTTGGGGAGAGGGGGCGGATGGCTGCGAAATGATGGCTATCGCTACGCGCCACTCATCCTGCGGTGTGGTGGTGGCGCTGGGCCGAAGGTGATGTAGATGTAACAACAGCCTGCACAGACGGGCGTTGGCCAGCAATTGGCAAAAAATAAGCAAAGAAGGAGATATCTGTTGCCGTGGCCGGGGGCTGGCCCGTTGCAGCATCTGCGTTGGATGGGGGCGTTGCGATTCCTGTCAATGCGGGCGTTGTTGCGATGGCCGGGGCCACTGCCGCGAAGATAGGCGGTTTTTGCAGGTCGGACTTCAGTCCGACGCGGTGCTGAACGTTAGCGGCTGCGTTGAACTGAAGTGCGATCTGCGACCTTGTTTTTGCGGCAGTGGGGCAATGGCTGGGCGGTGTGGGTAATCAATACGGATATCGATTGTTTGAAAATGGCGCAAAACAGTACGCAAATATTTTTCCGTTCCGATCCGAACGCTAAGGAGCTGGTGCAGTGGCTGGTAGAGCCGTTGTCAGCTATCTGCATGTGGCTGCTGGCGGCCAATTTCACCGGCAGCCGTCTGGGCGCCGAGGATTTTGTGGTGTGCCTGATGCTGTTTTTGCTGATGTTTCCTGGCAAGTGGGCCGAGCGCCTGGGGGTGGGCGCGGCGATCGATGTGGTGATCAACTGGTTGTTTGTGGCGGCCATTCTTGGCTTGCTGGCTTATGCCACGGGTTTTTACCGCGATTTTGACCAGCAGATGATCATCTATTGGGTGGCGGGCACGCCGCTGCTGCAGTTGCTGGCTTATGCGCTGGTGGGCTGGCAGCTGCGCCGGCTGTTTTCGTCCGAGCAGCATATCGAGCGGGTGATGGTGGTTGGCCTTAACGATACCGGCCGCCGCCTGGCCAAAGAGGTGAATTCGCGCCGCCAGTATGGCATGCAGCTGGTGTGTTTTGCCGATGACCGCAGCGGCGAGCGCCTGGGCAACAATGCGCCGGCGCCGGTGATGGGCGGGCTGGAGGATGTGGCCGATCTGGTCAGGCAAAACGATATTTCGCGCATTTACGTGGCACTGCCGATGGCGTCGCAGCCGCGTATTCTCAAGCTGCTGGACGATCTGCGCGATACCACGGCGTCGATTTATTTTGTGCCGGATCTGTTCATTTTCGACCTGATCCAGGCGCGGGTAGACCGGGTGGCGGATATCCCCGTGGTGGCAGTGTGCGAAACACCGTTCTACGGCATCAACCTGCTGCTCAAGCGGTTGTCGGATATTGTGCTGTCGAGCCTGATTCTGCTGATGATTGCGCCGATCATGCTGGCGGTGGCAATTGCGGTAAAAATGAGTTCGCCGGGGCCGATGCTGTTCAAGCAGCGGCGTTATGGGCTGGATGGCAAGGAAATCCTGGTCTACAAGTTCCGCTCGATGACGGTGACCGAAGACGGCGCCAAGGTGGTGCAGGCCACCAAAAACGATCAGCGCATTACCAGGGTGGGCGCGTTTATCCGCAAAACCTCGCTGGACGAGCTGCCGCAGTTCATCAATGTGCTGGAAGGCAAGATGAGCATCGTTGGCCCGCGCCCGCATGCGGTGGCGCACAACGAGCAGTATCGCAAGCTGATCAAAGGCTATATGGTGCGCCACAAGGTTAAGCCGGGCATCACCGGCTGGGCGCAGGTCAACGGTTATCGCGGCGAAACCGAAACGCTGGACAAGATGGAAAAGCGCATCGAATACGATCTGGACTACCTGCGCAACTGGTCGCTGCGGCTCGACCTGTCAATCATCATCCGCACCGCCTTGCTGGTGGTGAAAGATAGCAACGCGTATTGATTTGGCCCTCTCCCCAACCCCTCTCCCGCAAGGGGAGAGGGGCTAACCGGCCGCGACACCTTGGTGGCTTGGCATGGGCGCTCGAACGTCGGCATTCTGAAGCCCCTCTCCCCTTTGTGGGAGAGGGGTTGGGGAGAGGGGAAACCCGTTTGCTGCATGGCTGCGGAATGATGGGTATCGCTTCGCTCCACCCATCCTACGGCTGTCGCGAAGATATATTGCCCCTGTAGGTCGGACTTCAGTCCGACCTACAACAGGCAATGGTGTTGGTGGGTGGGGAAAAACGCATTTGTTTTCAGGCCGTGTTGCGGCCTTTTGTTTGTTTAACGTTTGCAGGTTGATGAATGACGATTTCGCGTGAGGTGTTAAGCCGTTGCCTGCCATTTGCGCTGTATATGGCGATCATGGCGCTGTCGCCGTGGCTGGCGGAGCTGATCGGCCTGGAGAAGGCGCAGCAGAACTGGCTGTATGCCTTGCGGGTGGCGGCGCCGCTGGCTGCCATCATTTATTTCTGGCGTGATTACGCCGAGCTGCGGGCGCAGGCTTTTCCGCTGCAGGGGCTGCTGGCCACGCTGGCGGCGGGGCTGCTGGTGTTTGTGATCTGGATCAACCTGGCCGAGGGCTGGGTGGTGTTTGGCACGCTGGCCGGTTTTGTGCCGAAAACGGCGGCAGGCGAGATCGACTGGCCGCTGATTGTGGTGCGCTGGTGTGGTGCGGCGCTGGTGGTGCCGTTGATGGAAGAATTGTTCTGGCGCTCGTTTTTGCAGCGCTGGCTGGATAAACCGGCGTTTCTGTCGGTTGATCCGCGTCTGGTAACGTTCAAGTCGCTGTTGATTGCGTCGCTGCTGTTTGGCTCGGAGCATTCGCAATGGCTGGCGGGCATTATCGCCGGCCTGTTTTACGGATATTTGTACCGCCGCTACGGCAACCTGTGGTTGCCCACCATCGCCCACGCCATCACCAACGGCGTGCTCGGCATCTGGGTGGTGGCTGGCGGCCATTGGCAGTTCTGGTGATTTTCTGGTGATCTGATATGCACAATCGTATTTCCCGGCCTTTGCTGGCGGGTTGGCTGGCATTGGCCGGTGGCGGGGCGCTGGCGGTGCCGGCGGGTGAAGACGGCCTCTCGCTGGGCGCGCAGCTGGGTTTGATCCGCGACGATAACCCGCGCCTGGTGCCGCGCGGGCTGGATGATCTGGGTTTGAACCGGCCCGATTCGGAGCTGACGCCGCAGGCCGACACGATTTATTACACGCAGCTGCAGGCAAGTTACAGCGGCAGTTTCAGCCTGCAAAAGCTGGGGGTGTCGGTGCAGGCAAAAGATGTCAATTACGATCGCCTGAGCGAGCTGGATTATCGCTCGTACAACAACCAGGCGTGGTGGAACTGGACACTGACCGACCGGCTGACCGGGCGCCTGGCCTACACCAGCGATCGCACGCCGGTATCGCTCAAATACGAAACCGGCCGCCAGCTGGATCTGATCAGCCGCCAGGCACCAGAGGCCACGCTGGCCTGGGCGCTGACGCCAGACTGGTATATCGATGCCCGTTATGTGCCATCCAGCAGCGAACATTCGCTGGAAAGCAAAAAATATCTCGATAACGATGCCACCGAATATCGCTATCGCCTCGGCACCCGCTCGCCAACCGGCTACGGCGGCGGCCTGTTGCTGCGCGATAATCGCCTGGATTATGTCAATCCGGATGCGCGCCCGCCGGGGTCGGCGCTGGATTCTGGCTACCGTGACCGTGAAACCAGTGTTTACGCCAGCTGGGGCGCCGGCGGCCGCTCGCGCGTTGACGGCAAGCTGGGTTATCTGAGCCGCGAGCACGAGCGCAATACCGAGCGTGATTACAAGGGCGGCATCGGCAATCTCAATCTGAATTACAGCCTCACCGGCGATACCGATCTGAAACTCGATCTGGCGCGGCAGCTGGGCGGCGAAGAAGAATCCGCCAACGGCAATTATGCGGTTCACCGCATAGCCGGGCTGGGGGTGGTGTATCGTCTGACGCCCTTGATCAGCACCAATCTGGGCTGGCGCAGCGAAATCATCGATTTTCAGAACGGCTTTGCCAATAACGCGCTTGACCAGACACAGCGCGTTGACCGCGAGCGCGTGTTCAGCGTCAGCGCGAGTTATAAGCCGCATCAGCTGGTGGATGTGGGCCTGAGCTGGCAGCAGGATCGCCGCACCTCAAATATTCAGTTTGGCGATTTCAAGCAGCAGCAGGTATCGTTGTACCTGTTGTTGAGTTATTGAGGTTGGCATGTCGAAGTTTGAGCAGATCAAGTGGCACGATCCGGATGGCAATCTGATCGCCTGCGTCGAGAAAATCAAGGTAATGCGCGAGAACCTGGAAGAGTTGCAGCAGATGGCGCAGGATTGCCTGGAAGACGCGCTGTTGATGCAGTGTGACGAGCACCAGGTGCGCCAGGTGTTGCACCAGTTGATCGACAGCCTGCACAACCCGTACATGAATTGAGCCTGGCCCATGCCTACTTTGTCGCTGATTGCCGCAATGGCAAAAAACCGTGTGATCGGTCGCAACAATGCCTTGCCCTGGCATCTGCCGGAAGATCTGAAATATTTCAAGGCCACCACGCTCGGCAAGCCGATCCTGATGGGCCGCAAGACTTTTGATTCGATCGGCAAACCGCTGCCGGGGCGTACCTCGGTGGTGCTTACCCGCAATCCGGAATGGTCGTTTGACGGCTGCCTGGTGGTGCCGTCGCTGGACGTTGCGCTGGCAAGGCTGGCAGATCGTGAAGAGGTGCTGGTGATTGGCGGCGCCGAGCTGTATCAGCAAACCCTGCCGCGTGCCGACCGCCTGTATCTCACCGAAATCAATGCCGATTTTGAAGGTGATGCCTGGTTTCCCGATTTTGACCGCAGCCAGTGGCAACAGATCAGCCGCCAGCCGCACCCGGATAACGGCCGCGGCTTCAGCTTCGATTTTGTTGTCTACCAACGTAAACCGTGAAGCTCTGCTAATCTTAGAGCTCCCTGATATTCGCTTGTATTGATGGATCCGCTGCTCGCCCTTTCGGCTTATCTCGACACGCTCGATTACCCCGCCTTCATTCAGGATGCGGCCGGCCGCTGGCTGGCTGCGAATGACGCTTTCTGCAAGCTGATGCTCAAGCCCCGCGCCAAGTTGCTGGGCACGGTGCCAGGCGTGGGAGAAGATGAGGAGCTGCCCAACTGGGCCGACTGGAAGCCGGCTTTTGTGTGCGGCGGCATGACCGAGGTGAACGACGAGTTCCGCCTGCCGGATCAGACGATCCAGCGGGTGATGACCAGCAAGCGCGTGATTGCGCTGGCGGACGGCCGCCGTGTGCTGGTGGGCGAAATGCGCCGCAGCGCGGCCATTACTTCATCGCGCGAAGACGAGCAGCTGTTCCGGGTGATCGCCGAGGCGATGCCGTATCCGATGCTGCTGGTGAATTCTGCCGACCAGCTGATGATTGCCTGCAACCAGCGTGCATCCGAGGTGTTTGGCTGGCCAAGCAGCGGCATCATCGGCCAGCGCCTGGAAGAGCTGTTTGTGGATGCCAACGATTGCCGCCAGTTGTTGCTGATGGTGCGCAGCCATGGCTCGATCAAGGATTACGAAACCTGCCTGCGCACGGCTTCGGAACAGCGGATCTGGGGGCTGGTGTCGGCGCGCAAATCCAGCCTGCGCGGCGAAAACGTATTGCTGCTCGGCATCAACGACATTACTGAGCGCAAACGTGCCGAAGAGGCGCTGCGCGATAGTGAATCGCGCTACCGTGCCATTCTGCAAACCACCGCCGAAGGTTATGTGCTGATCGACCTGGCCGAAAATGCGATTGTTGATGTCAACCCTGCCTTGTGCCGCATGTTGGGCACGCGCCGCCAGGAGCTGGTGGGGGCACGGCTGGATCATTACATTGCGCTCGAAAGCCGGGAGGAATGGCAGAAGCAGTCGGACAAGTTTGCCGTCAGCCAGCACCGCCAGTTTGAGCTAAAATTGCATACGCTTGACGGCCATCCGCTGCAGGTGCTGGCCAATTCCAGCACGCTGTTTGACCCGCTTGGACGTGCCACGTCGGTGTTTGCCATGCTCACCGATATCACCGAGCGCAAGCTGAACGAAGACCGGGTGCTGTATCTGGCTTTCTACGATACGCTGACCGCGCTGCCAAACCGTTATCTGCTGTCGGAGCGCGTGGAGCAGGCCTTGCTGCAGCAAAAGCGCCAGGGCGGCCAGATTGCGCTGATGTTCATCGATCTGGATGATTTCAAGCAGGTCAACGATACGCTTGGCCACGATGTGGGCGATGCGCTGTTGCAGGAAGTGGCCAAGCGCCTGAATGAGTGTGTGCGCCGCAGCGATACCGTGGCGCGTTTGGGGGGCGACGAATTCATCGTGCTGCTGCCCAACCTCAAATCACGTGAAGACGCCGCGCTGGTGGCGGAGAAGATCATTTCATCGCTGAACGAGCCGATTTACGTGGGTGAGCATCAACTCTCGGCTCGCCTGAGTATCGGCATCGCGATTGCGCCGCTGGATGGCATGGATGCCACCAGCCTGAAAAAAGCGGCCGACATGGCCATGTATCGCGCTAAAGGGCAGGGCAAAAACGGCTACGCGTTTTTCTCTGCCCCACTGCGTTTCTGATCCCTTTCCTGCTGAATCAGGCGTTGCGACGCCGCCATTGCAGATAACCCAGCCCTGCGACCAATACGCCGCCAGCCGGCGCCAGTAGCCATAATGGCAGGCCATCGCCAGTTTCGCTTGTGCTGTCGAGTGCCGGTTGCGGCGCTGCTGTGGCTGCCGGCTTGGCGGCGGCCTTGGCCGGTGCTGCCGCTGGCGGGGTGGTTTGCAGTTGCAGCTGCACGCGCAGTGAGTGCATTTGTTCTTCGAG
>JAUPTR010000352.1 GCA_030917985.1 Pseudomonadota bacterium
CGGCGCCCTTCTTCACTGGCGGCCAGTTCGGCCTGCGCGGCTTCGCTCAGGCGGCGAATCCGGCCGAACAAATCCAGCTCCCAGCTGACAAAACCCAGCGCCTGCACACTGTTGAACGGGTTATTGACGGGTGCCGGGCTGTTGGTGCGCTCGGATGCCTTGTTGCGGCTGCCGTCCAGCCCCACGCCGATTTGCGGGAAATATTGCGAGCGGGTTACGCCCAGCTGGCCGTAGTAAGCATCAACCCGCGCAGCAGCGGCGCGCAGGTCGAGATTCTGCTGCAGACCTTCGTTTACCAGCTGGTTCAGCGCCGGGTCTTGCAGTTGCTGCCACCAGGCACCATTGGCAAGATCGGCAGCCGATTGCTGGCTGCTGCGATAGCCGGCTGGCGTATCCAGCGCCGGGCGCTGGTAGTCGGGGCCCACGCTGCATGCAGCCAGCGACGCCAGCATCAAGCTCAGAATTGTGCGTTTCATGCCTGTTCCTCCTTGTGGTCGGCATGGCCGGCGTCGGGCGCTTTCTTGCCGCGCGAGGAGAAGCTCTCCAGCGCCCAGTAGAACATCGGGATGAAGAAAATTGCAATCACGGTGGCGCCCAGCATGCCGCCAATCACGCCGTTACCGAGCGAATGGCGGCTGGCAGCCGATGCGCCGGTGGCAGTGGCAAGCGGAATACAACCGAGAATAAACGCCAGCGAAGTCATCACGATTGGCCGCAGGCGCAGCTCGGCGGCCTTGATCGCGGCGTCGTACGGCGACAGGCCTTCCTTGTGGCGGATTTCCACGGCGAATTCGAAAATCAGGATCGCGTTTTTCGCCGCCAGTGCAATCAGTACCGTCAGGCCGATCTGGAAATACACATCGTTTTCAGAGCCCAGTGCCATGATCGCGGCAATCGCGCCAAACAGCGCAAACGGCACCGCCATCAGCACCCCCAGCGGCAGTGACCACTTCTCGTATTGCGCCGCCAGGATCAGGAACACCATCACCAGCGCAAACGCGAACACCACCGCAGCGGTCGAGCCAGCCTGTTTCTCCTCGTAAGCCTGGCCGCTCCACTCGTAGGCAAAATCGGACGGCATCACTTCTTTTGCCACCTCTTCGATTGCGGCAATCGCCTGGCCCGAGCTGTAGCCCGGCGCAGCATCACCGGTGATCTTGGCAGCCGGGAAGTTGTTGAAACGCGTCACCACATCGGCACCGGCCACATAACGCATGGTGGTCACCGCCTTGATCGGCACCATCTTGCCGGCCTTGTTGCGCACATACAGCGTTTCCATGTCTTCGGGCTTGGTGCGATAGTTCGGCTCTGCCTGCAGGATCACCTGGAACAGTCGGCTGTTTTTCGGAAACTGGCTGACATACAGCGAGCCAAACATGGTCTGCAGCGCCGAATACACGTCCTGCACCGCCACACCCTGGGTTTCGGCGCGTTCCCGATCCACATCCACCAGCAACTGCCGCGAGCGGGTGTTGATCAGGGAGTTGACGCCTGCCAGCTCTGGCCGCGTTTTGGCCTTGGCGACGATGGCGCGCGTCACTTCCTCCATTTTCTGCAGGTTGGCATCACCGGTACTCTGCAGCCAGAATTCGAAGCCGCCGGTGGTACCCAGGCCCGGAATCGACGGCGGATTCAGCGGCACCACCACACCTTCGGTATATTTGGAGAAATATGCGCGGGCTTCGTTGATCACCGTGTCGGCACCACGACCGACGCGTTCCGGGAACTCTTTCAGCGACACGAACAAGACACTGGCGTTGGACTTGATCTGGCCATCGACCAGGCTATAACCGCCGACCTCGGCCACCGAATGCACCGCCGGGTCTTTCGCCAGATAGTCACGCGCCTTGCCACTCAGCGCCTCGGTACGATCCAGACTGGCCGCATCGGGCATGATCACCGCGCCGAACAGGTAGCCCTGATCTTCCACCGGCAGGAATGATGATGGCACTTTCTTGAACATGCCCATGGTCAGCACCAGCATGCCGCCAATCAGCAATACTGCCAGAAACGAACGGCGAATCACCATCTTCGACACATTGCCGTAACCACGGGTCAGGCGATCAAATGTCTGGTTGAACCACTTGAAGAAACCTTTCTTCTCGTGATGCCCCGGTTTCAGCAGGATCGCCGACAAGGCCGGCGACAGCGTCAACGCCACCACCCCCGACAACACCACCGATACGGCGATGGTCAGTGCGAACTGTTTATACAACTGGCCGGTAATGCCCGACAGGAACGCCACCGGGATGAACACTGCGCACAGCACCAGCACAATCGCCACCACCGGGCCGCTTACCTCGTCCATGGCGCGTTTCGCCGCATCTTTTGGCGACAGTTTGAACTCGCTCATGTTCCGCTCGACGTTTTCCACCACCACGATCGCATCGTCGACGACGATACCAATGGCCAGAATCATCGCAAACATGGTCAGCATATTGATCGAGAAGCCAAACGCCGTCATGGCGATGAAGGCGCCAATGATCGACACCGGCACCGCAATGATCGGCACCAGCGTGGCGCGGAAACTCTGCAGGAACAGGTACACCACGATCACCACCAGAATCACCGCCTCGAAGAAGGTGTGCACCACCGAATCGATCGAATCCTTGACGAAAGACGTGGTATCCAGCGCAATCGAATAATCCAGACCGGCCGGGAAGCTTTTCTTCATTTTCGCCAGTGTCGCCAGCACCTGCTTCTGCACCTCCAGCGCGTTGGCGCCGGATTGCTGGTAGATGGCGATCATGGTTGCCGGCTTGCCGTTATAACGGCCGCGTACCGAATAGTCTTTCTGCCCCAGTTCGGCGTGGCCGATATCCTTGACGCGCACAATCGAGGCATTGCCGCTCTTGGCACGCAGGATGATGTTGTCAAAATCCTTGGCCTCGGTCATGCGGCCCTTGGTGGCCACCGGAAAAGTCAGTTCCACCATGCCGGTGGTAGGGGACTTACCGATACTGCCTGCGGAAAACTGCTGATTCTGTGCCGCCACTGCCTGCTGCACATCGCCCACTGTGATGCCGAGACTGGCCATGCGGTCGGGCTTGAGCCAGATACGCATCGCGTAATCAGGAATCCCCATGATCTGCGCCTGGTTGGCACCGGGAATACGCTTGATTGCGTCCAGCACATACATATTCGCGTAGTTGGCAACGTAGGTTGCATCGAAGCTGTTGTCCGGCGAATACATCGCCACCACGATCATGAACGCGCTGGAGCGCTTCTGCACCGACACACCCTGTGCCTGCACCGCATCCGGCAGCAAAGGCATCGCCAGGTTCACGCGGTTCTGCACATCCACCTGCGCCAGCGACGGGTCAGTGCCGATATTGAAAAACGACGTCAGCGTCAGGTTACCGGTCGAGGAACTGGTCGAATACATATACATCATGTTGTCGGCACCGTTCACCTGCTGTTCGATCGGTGCGGCAACGTTCTGCGCCACCACTTCCGAGCTGGCGCCTGGATAGGTTGCGCTGACGGTAATGGTCGGCGGCGCGATATCCGGAAACTGTGCAATCGGCAGATTGAGCATCGCCACCAGACCGGCGATGACAATCACAATCGAGATCACCGACGAAAAAATCGGGCGATCAATAAAGAAATGGGAAAATTTCATGGTTTATCTCAGCCCCGGCTCGCCAGCACCAGTTCAACCCGGCGCGCTTCTTCACGCTGCTCACCCCCCGAGATACCTGCAGGCTGGCGCAATTCGATCTGCGCCTCGCTGACACCCGCCACCAACAGCGCGCTTTTTACCGCCTTGGCACGTTCTTCGGCCAGCCGCTGATTACGCCCGGCATCACCCTTGCGGTCAGCATAACCGCTGATGGCCACCTTCTGCTCTGCCGATGACAGCAAGCGGGCCGCCACATTGGCCACCATCTGCGCACCATCGGTGCTGATTACGGTGCTGTTCTTTTCAAAGTACACCTTGCCCATCAGCTCACCCGCATTGAGTGCCACCGGGGTGGTGGCAGCCGATGCAGTGGCGGCTGGCGCGGCCGGTTTTTCCGCTGCTGCAGGCACCGCAGCAGCAGCATCAGCCTCTGGCTTGGCCTCACCCACTACTTTCACCGGTGCTCCCGGTGCCAGTTTCACCGTGCCGTCAACGATGACCTTCTCTCCCGCGCGCAGGCCGTTGCTGATCAGCCAGGATTGACCCAGCCATTCACCGGTCTGCACCATGCGTGGCTCGGCCTTGCCTTCTTTGCCCAGCACCCAGACAAACTCGCCACGGGGGCCTTGCTGCAGGGCACGTTGCGGCACCACAAAGCTGCCCGGACGGGTGGCACCCAGCATGTTCACCCGCACAAACTGGCCCGGCCGCAATTCACCCCGCGGGTTGGCCACTTCGGCCCGCACCAGGAAGGTGCCGGTATCTTCACTGAACGAGACATCGGAGAATGTCAGACGACCACGTTGCGGATAAACCGAACCGTCGGCAAGCAACACCTCGACTTCCCATTTATCGTCGCTCGGCGCACTCAGCTTTTTGCTGGCAATCTGCTCCTTGAAACGCAATGCCTCGTTTTCCGACAGGCTGAAATTGACGCGCATCGGGTCAAGCTTGGCAACATAGGTCAGCAAACTGTTCTGCGGATCAACATAAGTGCCTTCCTGCAGCTTGGCAAACGACGAGAGTCCGCTGACAGGAGAAGTGATGGTGCAATAACCGAGATTCAGTTACGCATTGACGACGTTGGCCTTGGCCGCTTCAACGGCCGCCGAGGCTGCCTGCTCCTGGCCGGTGGCATCGTCCAGGTCTTTTTGCGACAGCGCGTTTTCCTTGGCCAGCGGTTTCACCCGTGCCAGATTCTGTTTGGCTACCAGTAAACGGGCCTGCTGTTGCGCCAGCTCGGCCCTGGCTGCCTGCAATTGTGCCTGGAAAGGCTTTTTGTCGATTTCAAACAACACCTGCCCGGCCTTGACTGACGTACCTTCCTGATACACCCGACGTTCAAGAAAACCCGACACCCGTGCACGGATTTCTACCTGCTGCGAGCTCTCGGTCTGCCCCACAAACTGGAAACGTGCCGGTGCAGCGGTTGGCTGCATGGTCATCACGGTCACGTCAACCGCAGACGGCCCCTTGGCCTGCGGCTTTTCGTTGGAGCAGGCCGACAGCAACGACAACGCCGACAGCCCCAGCAACAGGTGGGTTCGCTTCATATTTCTCTCCCTCAGAGTGCATGCGGATTATTTTTTGGCTCGGGCAGCAACATGCCCGGAGAATAAGCATAACAATACTATATTACACACTGTTTTGTCGTACTGACTGGCCGGAAAACCGCGCCAGAAGCCAATCAGAGAAACTTTATATTCCATTGTCACGGCACGGAGCAACACTTGATGAAGCACTGGTTCATCATCCCGGCAGCACTGCTGGCATTCAGCGCTCAAGCCGCAGACACAGCGCTTGATGCGCTGTTTGCCCGGCACCATGCCAACGGCACGCTGATCATCAGCACGCTGGATGGCAGCCAGCACTGGCGCCACAACGATGCCCGCGCCGGCCTGCGCCTGCCGGTCGCATCAACCTTCAAAATCCTCAACACCCTGATCGGGCTGGAAAGCGGCGCCATCAGCGGCCAGGGCAGCGAATTCAAGTGGGATGGCAAGCAACACAACATTGCCGACTGGAACCGCGACCAGACACTGGCCAGCGCCTTCAGGGTTTCGTGCGTCTGGTGTTATCAGCAAC
>JAUPTR010000353.1 GCA_030917985.1 Pseudomonadota bacterium
CGCAGAAAGCGAGACATATCATGAAGATAGGCGAGCTTTCGAGCACCGCGCGACGCCGCAATTCGCCCGCGCAGCCAATAAATCAGCGCTTCCCTAAGAGCCCCGATCAGGGCTGCGCAGCACGATCATGAACAGCTTCTAGAATTAACCTTTCTGACAATGTGGGTTTGTTCGAGACTGAAATGGCAATATTGCGCTTGATAGCGGCATTGATACTGGCCGGTTGGCTGGCGCCAGCTCACGCGCTGGAGCTGAAGGTGTGTGTTGAGTCCGATGATTTCCCACCTTTCGACTTTCGCCCGGAAGCAAAAGAGCAATGGCTGATTGGCAACAGCGCCGGCAGCAGTATCGAACTGCTGCACTATCTGGGCAAAAAGCTGAAGTTCTCGGTGCAACTGCAGCGGCTGCCATGGCTGCGCTGCCTGCAGTCCGTAGAATCGGGCGCCATGGATATGGCGCTGGATGCCTACTACTCGCCAGAACGTGCCGCGCGCTTCGATTATTCACGTCCCTACTATTACCTCACGCCGCAGATATTTTTTCTGTGCAGCCGCTTTCCCCACGGGCCACCCGCCCGGACCATTGCCGAAATGAAGCTATTACGCGGCTGCGGCATTCACGGCTATGCCTACAGCCACTACGGGCTGGACAGCAAGGCACTCGACCTGAAAGCGCAAACACATGAGCAATTGATAGAGAAACTCAAAGCCGGCCATTGCGACTTTTTTCTGGAAGAACTGGAAATCCTGCAGGGCTTTACCCTGACCGGCAAAAACTATCTGGCAGACAAACAGATCGCCGCTGCCGCCGTGCCGGAGGCAGCACGCCCGCAGCTGCATCTGCTGCTTTCGCGCCGCAGCAGGCCATTGCAAACGTTGCGGCCGGCGCTGAACAAGGCAATCGAAAAATACACGGCGGATGGCAGGATGATCCGCTCGGTTACGCGATTGTTGAAAAACTAAGCCCACACAAGCGTCAGCTGCGCTTGCCGCTGCGTACCGCCACCAGCTCGGCGACAATCGATACGGCGATTTCCGGCGGTGTTTTACTGCCGATATCCAGCCCCACCGGGCCGCGCAAGCGGTTGATCTGCGCCGGGCTCAGATCGAAACCCAATAAACGCTCGCGCCGCTTGCCCTGGTTTTTTTGCGAGCCGATGGCCCCGATCAGGAAGGCATTGGATTTCAGCGCCTCCAGCAACAACATATCGTCGATTTTCGGATCATGCGACACAGCAACCACGGCGCTGTGCGGATCGGGCGCCCATTGCAGCAGATAGTCGTCGGGCATATCGCGCACCATCGGCGCCAGCGCCTTATCCCACGCGGCTTCGGCCTCGAAACGCGGATCACACACCGTCACCTCGAAGCCCACCGCCTGCGCCATCGGCGCCAGATAACGCGCAATCTGCCCGGCGCCGACAAACAGCAACCGCCAGCGTGGGCCAAGCACTGCGCGAAACTGCTCGCCATTCAATCCAGCCTCGTCACCCGGCAACACCGCACGGCACACCACGGCCCCCGTCGCCAGATCAACGCAGCGCAGCAAGCGCTCTCCGGCAGCCAGTCGCTGCGCCAAATCTGCCAGCATCGACACCACCGGGGCCGGCTCGACCACCAGTTGCAAGCTGCCGCCACAGGGCAGGCCAAAGCGGTGCGCCTCATCGGCGCTGATGCCGTATTTCAGCAAAAACGGCAATGGCTGATCCAGCTCGCCGGCACGCATGCGCGCCACCAGATCGTCTTCGATGCAGCCCCCCGATACCGACCCGGATAAACGGCCATCGGCGGCAATCACCGCCCACGAGCCAACCGGCCGTGGCGCCGTGCCCCAGGTGCGGGCGACACTCACCAGCCACAATTTTTGCCCCTGCTCTGCCCAGCTCAGTGCATCGTGCAGCACTTGTTGATCTTCGGCCAACATCGGTGGATTTATCCTTCTTTGCCAATCAGTGAAATAATGCCGGAACTGCCTTTGAAACCGTTCTAAAAGTCTCGCTGATGAAACTCTGTGCGCTACTCCTGGCCGCCGGCGCCTCGCGCCGTTTTGGGCCCGACAACAAACTGCTGGCGCAGCTGCCGGATGGCCAGCGATTGGCCCAGGCAGCGGCGTTGCCGCTGGTGCAGACGCTGGAACGGGTGATTGCCGTGGTCCGCCCCGGCGAGCAGCAACTGGCGGATTTGCTGCAGCAATCCGGCTGCCGGATTATCTGGCATGAAGACGCCGATGCCGGCATGGGCAGCTCGCTGGCCAAAGGTATCAGCGTTGCCAGCGACTGCGATGGCTGGCTGGTGGCACTGGCCGACATGCCCTGGATTCGCCCCGGCAGCGTGCTGCAAGTGGCCGATGCGCTACGCGCCGGCGCGGCTATCGCCCGGCCCATGTATCAGGGCAAGGCGGGCCATCCGGTTGGTTTTTCCGCCCGGTTTGGCCCCCAATTGCAAACACTGGACGACGACCACGGCGCGCGCAGCATCATCAACGCCACACCGCATTTGCTGCACAAAATCGATTGTGACGATCCGGCGGTGTTGCACGATATCGATACGCTTGATGATCTGGCGGCGCTGAAAATTGGCGGGTTACGGCCTACGGCCTGACCCACCCTACCACACCTGCCCTGCAAGCCGCGCCGGTATTGGCTTGCAGGCCGGCCTGCAGGCCAATACCAGAGCGGGCTGCAGCCCTGCCCTTAGGCCACCCGCAACGGCAGGCTGTGCAGACGCTGGCCGGTGAGCCTGAACAGAGCATTGGCCACCGCAGGCGCCACTGGCGGCACGCCCGGCTCGCCCACGCCACCCGGTGCTTCGGCACTGGGCACCAGATGCACCTCGATTTTCGGCGTGTCGGCCATTTTCAGCAGCTGATAGTCGTTGAAGCTGGATTGCTGCACCTGGCCCTTTTTGATCTCGATGTCGCCATACAAGGCGGCGCTGAGGCCAAAGATGACACTGCCTTCCACCTGCTGCACCACGGTATCGGGCTGCAGCACAAAACCACAGTCGATGGCGCTCACCACGCGATGCACACGGATCGATTTGTCGGCATTGAGCGACACTTCCGCCACCTGCGCCACGATCGAGCCAAACGACTCGGCCAGCGCAATACCGTGCGCCCGCCCCGCTGGCAGCGGCTGGCCATAGCCGGCCTTGTCCAGCGCCAGTTGCAGCACGGCGCGGTAACGCGGTTGATCCTGCAGCAAGGCGAGGCGGAATTCGGCGCTATCACGGCCGGCGGCGTGCGCCAGTTCGTCCATCCAGGCCTCAAGGAAAAACGCCTGGAACGAGTGGCCAACGCTACGCCAGTAGCCTACCGGCACGCCAATATCGGCATTCACGCCGGCAAAACGCATGTTCGGCACCTGATATGGCAAGTCGTAACCGCCTTCCACCATGGTTTTGTCCGGCCCCATCGCCGGAAAGCCCAGGCGATTGAGCTGCTGATGGCCAATCGACGGGCTGGCGCTTTTCAGTGCCAGATATTGCAGCTGGCCACGGCTGTCCAGATGCGCGGTGTATTCCGCCACGGCAGCCGGGCGGTAGAAATCGTGGCGTGTGTCTTCTTCGCGCGACCAGATCAGTTTCACCGGCCGGCCCGGCATCTGCTTGGCCAGGAATACTGCCTGGGCGATGAAATCGACATCCAGTCGACGACCAAAACCGCCGCCGAGCAAGGTGGTATGCAGCTTGACCTGGCTACTCGATACGCCAGCAACGCTGGCGGCCACCTTGGCGGCAAAACCCTGCATCTGCGTCGGCGACCAGACTTCCACGCCATCGTCGGTGACCAGCGCGGTGGTATTCATCGGCTCCATCGTCGCATGCGCCAGCAGCGGCGCACGGAAGGTGGCGCGCAACACCTTGTCGCCCTGTGCCGGGTCGCGCTTGCTGTCGCCGGCGCTGTGATAGGTAAAACCACTGCTTTCGTTCAGTTCTTTTTGCAGATAGGCATACATGGCGGCGTTATCGATATTGGCCAGCGGGCCGCTCTGCCACTTGATGTCGATACTCTCGACCGCGGTTTTGGCCTGCCAGTAACTATCGGCAATCACCGCTACCCCGGCCGTGGCACCATTCAGCGCCGGCAGTTCGAGCACCTTGTGCACACCCGGCGCCTTGCTGGCAGCGCTGGCATCGAAGCTGCCGAGCTTGCCGCCCAGCTCCGGATTCATGCGCAGCGTGGCCACCAGCATGTTCGGCAGCTGTACGTCGATGCCGTACACCGCCTTGCCCTGCACCTTGGCCGGCAGATCCTTGCGCGGCATGGATTTGCCCAACAGCTTGAACTGGCCCGGCTGTTTCAGCGCCACTTCGCTCGGCGGCGTCAGCTTGACCGCATCGTCCAGCAATTCGGCAAACGCCAGCGTGCGGCCATCAGGCGCCACTACCTTGCCATCGGCCACGCTCAAACCGGCCACTGCCAGCCCCCAGCGATTGGCTGCGGCCTGTTTCATAAGCTCCCGCGCCGTTGCCCCGGCGCTGCGCATCGGCAGCCAGGCACCGCGCACACTGGTGCTGCCGCCGGTCATGATCAGTTTCATCATGCGTGCGAAGTTGTCAGTGCTCCAACGGCCCATGCTCACCAGCACGCCCTTGTCGTCGGGACGGAACGGCAACATCAGCGACGCGGCCACCAGATTGGCAAATTCGCCATCGATCGGCGCGTCTTCAATTGTCACATCTTCCCACCGGCACCCCAGCTCTTCGGCCACCAGCAAGGGCAGCGAGGTATGTACCCCCTGCCCCATTTCAGAGCGGGCAATGGCTACGTATACCTTGCCGTTGCGATCGATACGGATATAGGCGTTTAACTGGGCTTCGCTGACCAGTTTATCGTCACTGCCGGGCACGTAAGTGGCCACAGGCTTGCTGGAGGTGGCACAGCCAACCAGGAGTGCGCCACTAGCCAGCGTGGCGGTCAGCATGAACTGGCGGCGTGAGGGATTGGCCGGGGCGGAATGCTTGCTCATACCTTGCCCCCTCCGTTTTTGGCAGCCAGATGAATCGCCGCCCGCACCCGTGGATAAGTGCCACAACGGCAGATATTGGTGATGTTGTCGTCGATATCCTGATCGCTGGGATTGGCGTTTTTCTGCAGCAAGGCGGCCGAGGCCATCAGCATGCCGGACTGACAATAGCCGCATTGCGGCGCCTGTACCTGCAGCCAGGCCCGCTGCAATGGGTGCAGTGTTTCGTTTGCCAAGCCTTCGATGGTGGTAATGGCCTTGCCCTCAATCGCAGAAACCGGCATCACACAACTACGTATTGCCTCGCCATCCACCAGCACGGTGCAGGCACCACAAGCGGCAATGCCGCAGCCAAACTTGGTGCCCAGCAAGCCCAGCTCGTCGCGCAAGACCCATAACAGGGGCGTATTCGGCTCGGCCCTCACCGCTACCGGCTTGCCGTTGATGGTCAGTTTCACGTTGGTCTCCTCAGAAATCAGAATAATTACTCGAGAAGATTATAAGCATACCGCATAAAAATGACCAACAGTCACTTAAGGAAGCGCTGATTTATTCGACGAGCGGGATGAAGTGCAAGGAGCCCGGCGCGCAGAAAGCGAGACATATCATGAGGATAGGCGAGCTTTCGAGCACCGCGCGACGCAGCAATTCGCCCGCG
>JAUPTR010000354.1 GCA_030917985.1 Pseudomonadota bacterium
CTCTTCCGATCTCAGCTCTGGCCTTTGTGGCGGCGCATACAGCAGGCGCGCATCCAGCAACTCGTCGAGCAGAATCGGGTGTTGTGTCAGATAGGCCGAAACCCAAGGGCTGGCGCTATACAGTGTCGCAATTCGCTTGAGCGTCTGCGGGTGTTCCACCAGCAGTGAAAGATAGGCCTCCCGGCGGCAAATTGCCTCAAGCAGGCGCAGCATACGCTCCAGTGTTTGTTCCGGATTGTGGAAGCTTGCGGCAACCTCAATAGTGGGCGGCAGCAGCTTATCCAGCTTATGGCGGCTACCCTCGGGCAACTGTTGATAACGGCCAGACAGTCGCAGTTGCAGTAATTGAGAGCGGGCCTCTTCACCATTGTTGTAGCCTTGTTGCTGCAGCAATTCGGCGGTCTGCTCCTGCTCGACGTCGCTCCACAGCGGTTCCAGCCGATGTTCGGTTTCATCCTGCTGTGTCGAGAATACCTGTTCGAAATGGCGGGTGACCTTTTGCCGATGTGCATCCAGTGCCGGCATGAATGAGGCAAAATCAGCAAAGCCCATGGTTTCTGCAATCAACTGGCGATCCACTTCGTTGCGCGGCAGCGTCTGGGTCTGGCCGTCTTCCAGGTATTGCAGGCGATGTTCAAGATTGCGCAGGAACTCATAGGCGGCAATCAATTCATCTACCGTATCGCTGGACAACAATTGCTGGCTGGCAAGATAACGCAGGACCGTACGGGTCGGTTTTACTTGCAGAGCCCTGTCACGTCCACCGCGAATCAGCTGGAATACCTGGGCAATAAACTCGATCTCCCGGATGCCGCCCGGGCCGAGCTTGATATTGTCCTGCATCTCCTTGCGGGCCACTTCGCGGCGGATTTGAACATGCAGGTTACGCATTGAGCCGTAGGCGCCAAAGTCGAGGTATTTACGAAACACGAACGGGCGAACGATTTGTACCAGACCCTCCTGATCACCACATAGTGCCCGCCCCTTGATCCAGGCATAACGCTCCCATTCGCGCCCTTGCGTGTGCAGATAGGCTTCCAGTGCGGCAAAGCTGGAAACCAGCGGGCCACTGTCGCCGTAGGGGCGCAGGCGCATGTCAACCCGGAACACAAATCCCTCTGCAGTTGCATCGTTTAACGCATTGATCAGCTTGCGGCCCAGTTGGGTAAAGAATTCGTGGTTGGAGCGCTGGCGGTTGCCGTTAGTGTTGCCATCTTCCGGGTAAATGAAAATCAGGTCGATATCGGAGGATACATTCAGCTCACCGCCACCCAGCTTGCCCATGCCGACAACGATCATCTCCTGTTCGGTGTTGGTTTCCTCACCGATTGGCGAACCAAATTGTGCGATCAACCACAGGCGTAATAAGCGGTGCGCGTGTGCCAAAGCAACTTCTGCCAGATCGGTAGTCACGGTGATCACTTCTTCAAGCGTCGCCAGTCCCCCCAAGTCACGTGCGTACAGGCGCCCCATCACGCGTTGGCGCAGGCGCCGCAGTTGCGACTTCAGCTGATCTTCGTTGCTTGCTTCCGGCTGCTGTGCCAGCCATTCAAGCATGGCTGTGCGATCAAGAACTTGCCCCAGCGACTGTGTTTCCGTCTCGACCAAGTCTGTTGAATCATGGTACAACCGCTGCAGATAGCGGCTGTGGGCCAGCGCAAATTCAAATCGTTGAGCCGGATCTGCATATTGCGTCGGCATTGGAACCATCCTGTCTAAATCAAAGATGTCATTCTAGCAGCCTGTCGGGCTTGAGGCTGATCTGCTGTGCCAGCGGGAGAAACGGCCCATTTTTAGCTGCTTGCTCGTTGAATAGCCCTGCTATGCGCCTCATTTAAGCAGGCAAATCTGGCCTCGTTTTCCCGCTCGGCTCGCTACGATCGCTCAAGCCCGACGGGCTGCTAGCAACGCCATACCGCGCTGCGCCTTGCATTTTGTTAAGATTTTTATCAGGTATTTGGCTATAATCGCAGCCAGAGGATGGGCAAAATGAGTGTAAACGGAATCGATCAAATGCTCGGTGAGTTACGTGCCATGTCAGCCAAGGCTGCGGGCAGTGTAGTTGCGCCTGCGCCGAAAGAAGCCGGCTCGGTGGATTTTGCATCGATGCTCAAATCCTCGATCGATCAGGTCAATCAGGCTCAGCAGCAGTCACAGGCAATGCAAAAACAGTTCGAGCTGGGGGCACCTGACACCAATCTGCAAGATGTCATGGTTTCGTTGCAGAAAGCCAATATCTCTTTTGAAACCATGGTTCAAGTACGCAACAAGCTGGTATCCGCATACCAGGAAGTCATGAATATCCAAGTCTGAGCGTAACTGAACTGAACCTCTATGCCCGAAGCTTTGCGGCAGTTACTCGCTGCCATCCAGCAGAGATTTAACAGCCTCCAGAAAAACCAGCAAATTGCAGTCATGATCGGCATCGCTACCGCGATAGCGCTGGTCGTTGGTGCAACTTTGTGGACCTCGTCCACCCCACACAAAATCCTGTTCAGTAATTTGTCCGACAAGGACGGTGGTGCCATTACCCAGGCGCTGCAACAGATGAATATCCAGTACAAGACCGAGGCCGGAGGGGTGATCAGCGTGCCCGCCGAACAGGTCTACGATATTCGCCTGCGCCTGGCGTCTCAGGGGCTGCCCAAAGGCGGTACCGTTGGCTTTGAGTTGATGGATAACCAGAAACTGGGTATTAGCCAGTTTACCGAACAGGTTAACTATCAGCGCTCGGTTGAGGGTGAATTGGCCAAGTCGATTGAATCGCTTGCATCAGTCGAGAGTGCCCGCGTACATCTTGCAGTGCCTCGGACCACTGTTTTTCTGCGAGAGCAGCAAAAACCCTCTGCATCGGTAGTCCTGACACTGCACGCTGGCCGTGTGCTGGATTCTGCGCAGGTCGCGGGTATCGTACATCTGGTTTCCAGCAGTGTGCCGGATCTGCCGGTGAAGAATGTCACCGTGGTTGATCAGGGTGGTAATCTGCTGAGCAGCAGCTTGGATGCAAACAATCCAGGTGGGCTGGACCCGCGGCAGTTGAACTATCTGCGCAATGTCGAGCAGGGTTATGTGAAGCGTATCGAGGCAATCCTGCAGCCGATTGCCGGCAAGGAAAACATCAAGGCCGAGGTGACGGCATCGCTGGATTTCTCCGAAATTGAACAGACTTCCGAGAGTTTCCGACCTAATTCTCCGCCCGAAAAACAGGCTATTCGCAGCCAGCAATCGCTGGAAACGCTAAATGGCGAGGACAAGAACGCTGCAGGCGTTCCGGGAGCGTTTTCCAATCAACCTCCCGGCAATGCGACTGCGCCGATCACCCAGCCGCCGGGGGCACGTCCTGGTGTGGCCGGAACCAATGTTGCAACAACGCCATCCTCTTCCCACAAGGAAGTGACCACCAATTACGAGGTGGACAAGACTATTCAGCATACCCGTCAGCCCGTTGGCACCATCAAGCGCTTGTCTGCCGCAGTGGTGGTCAACTACAAGCCGGTAGTGGGTAAAGATGGCAAAACCAGCTTCAAGGCTTATACCCCTCAGGAACTGACCCAGATCAACAACCTGGTGAAGGAGGCGATGGGTTTCAACCAGACTCGCGGCGACTCCCTGAATGTCGTGAATGCGCCATTTGCCGGAGCAAGCGAGCCTGCTACGGCTATCGACAGGCTGGTTCAGGAAGCATCGGCCAACTGGCAGCAAATATTCAAGAATGTGCTGATTACCTTGGTGGTACTGTATCTGATCTTTGGCGTGATCCGGCCGGCAATTCGTTACATGACTGCGGCCCCGGAACCGGAGAAATCGGGTGACGGTGAACTGACTGGTGAGGCTCAGGCCGAGCTGGAAGCCGAAGAGGCTGCAAAAGCCGAAGAAGATGAAATGGCGCAACATCTGGCAACCTATGCGGACAATCTGCAAGCGGCCAAGGATCTCGCCAAAACTGACCCGCGCATGGTCGCCGGTGTGGTCAAAGCCTGGATAGCCAAAGAAGATGAGTGACGTTGGTATTCGCAAGAGCGCCATTTTGCTGTTGAGCCTTGGAGAAGAGGCTGCAGTAGAGGTGTTCAAGTTTTTGGGCCCCAAAGAGGTACAGAAACTGGGAGCGGCGATGGCTGCGATCGAGAACGTCAATCGTGGCGAAATCGACGAGGTCTTGCAGGAGTTCAAGGCGGAAATCGAGAATCGCGCCAGTCTGGGCGCTTCAGATGAATACCTGCGATCTGTTCTGACAAAGGCGCTGGGAACTGATCGCGCCAATAATCTGCTGGATCGGATTCTGCAAGGCAGTGAATCCAATAATGGCATCGAAGGCCTGAAATGGATGGATTCGGCATCGGTTGCCGAATTGATTAAAAACGAGCATCCACAGATTATTGCAACCATTCTGGTGCATCTGGAGCAGGATCAGTCGGCGGAGGTGTTGTCACAGTTTGTTGAGCGCCTGCGTAATGATGTGTTGCTGCGTATAGCCACATTGGAAGGGGTACAGCCGACAGCACTGCGGGAGCTGAACGAGGTGTTGACGCAGTTGCTTTCTGGCTCTGACAAGATCAAGAAGAGCGCCATGGGTGGTATTCAAACTGCCGCCGAGATACTCAACATGATGGGCGGAGTGGTCGAAACGTCGGCTCTGGCTGCGATCCGTGAGTACGATCCGGAGCTGGCACAGAAGATCCAGGACAAGATGTTTGTGTTCGACAATCTGATGGATCTCGATGACCGCGGCATCCAGTTGTTGTTGCGCGAAGTGCAGTCCGAATCGCTGATTATTGCGCTGAAAGGCACCAATCCAGAACTCAAGGAAAAAATCTTCCGCAACATGTCGCAGCGCGCCGCAGAAATGCTGCGCGACGATCTCGAAGCCAAGGGGCCTGTCCGTTTGTCAGAAGTCGAGGCGGAGCAGCGCGAAATTCTCAAGATCGTGCGCAAGCTAGCCGACGAAGGTCAGTTGGTACTGGGCGGCAAGGGTGGGGACGAAGGCCTTGTCGAGTAACTCGATCATACCCAAAGAGCAGTTGACCGCTTATCAGCGCTGGGAGTTGGCTGCATTTGAGGATATCAATGAGCTTGCCGCCGGGGCCACGCCGGCTGACGCAGCCCAGCCATTGCCGCCAGATTCCTTGCCCGGCGCCGAGCCTGCGCAGGAGGAGGCTGCCGTAGAAGTTGAGCAGCCTGCACAGAATATTCCCTATCCCACCGCAGAGGAAATGGAAGCCCTGCATCAACAGGCTTATCAGGATGCCTTTGGTGAGGGGCAAAAAGCTGGCTTTGAAAAAGGTTTTGAGCAAGGCCTGAGTGAAGGCCGCCAGGCTGCTGTGAATGACGTGGAGCAAATGACTTCGATGCTGGCCGAACTTGAGCTGGCCAATCGTGATTTCGAGTCTTCCATGGCCGAAGTTGTGCTGGATCTGGCCCTGGCTCTGACGCAACAAATGTTGCGCCAGGTCTTGCCTGTCAAAAACGACATTCTGTTGCCCTTGATCAGGGAGGCGCTGGCAAGCCTGCCTCAGGTGAATCAGCACCCGCGGATTCTGGTGCACCCAGAGAACGGCAAGGTATTGCGGGAATTGTTGACTGCAGATATCGCTCACTTTGGTTTGCGCATCATTGACGATCATACAATTCAACCTGGTGGCTGCAAGATCGAGGCTGGCTCCTCGGAAATCGATGCAACGGTCGAATCCCGTTGGTCACGTTTACTGGCTGCGCTTGGGCGCAATGGCGACTGGTTTGAGGTGTCGTGAGCGCGCTGGATCGCTGGCGCCAATATGCCGGGGATTGCGCCCGGATTGCTGCCGAGGCGCGTCCCTGGTTGATGCGTGGCAAGCTGACGCGTGCGGCGGGTCTGGTTTTGGAAGCTGTTGGGCTCAAACTGTCGGTTGGTAGTAGCTGCCAGATCGTCATGCCCAGTGGCTATGGCGTTGAGGCCGAGGTTGTGGGCTTTTCCGGCGATAAGCTGTTTCTGATGCCCTTGACCGATACCTCAGGCCTCGAACCCGGTGCGGCGGTAGTTCCACTCGATACCCTGGGGCATCGCCTGCCGCGATACGGCCAACCCTATATCCCCCCCAAACGCGCCGAAGACAAGGGGCGGCAGGTCGTGGTGGGCGAACATATGCTGGGCCGTGTGGTGGATGGCCTGGGGCGTCCGCTGGATCGCGGTGGCCCGATTGAGGCAACCGACCATGTGCCCTTGACGAGTCGACCTTTTAACCCCATGGACAGGGCTCCGGTACGCCAGGTGCTGGATGTAGGGGTGAGGGCCATCAATGCGTTATTGACCGTTGGACGCGGGCAGCGACTTGGCTTGTTTGCTGGCTCGGGGGTTGGCAAAAGCGTGTTGCTGGGGATGATGGCGCGCTACACCACTGCCGATATTGTTGTTGTGGGTTTGATTGGTGAGCGCGGGCGTGAGGTGAAGGACTTTATCGAGAATATTCTCGGTCATGAAGGTCTGCAGCGCTCGATAGTGGTGGCTGCGCCGGCCGATTCCTCTCCCTTGTTACGTCTGCACGGTGCGTCATATGCCACATCGATTGCCGAATATTTTCGTAATCGTGGCTATAACGTGTTGCTGATCATGGACTCTTTGACTCGCTATGCAATGGCCCAGCGTGAAATCGCCCTTGCCATCGGTGAGCCCCCTGCAACCAAAGGTTATCCCCCTTCTGTGTTTGCCAAGCTCCCCCAGCTGGTGGAGCGTGCGGGCAATGGAAAAGATGGTGGTGGCTCGATTACGGCTTTTTATACGGTTCTGACCGAAGGCGATGATCAGCAGGATCCGATTGCCGACAGTGCCCGTGCAATTCTTGACGGCCACTTTGTCTTGTCCCGCAGCCTTGCGGAGCAGGGGCATTATCCGGCAATTGACATAGAGGCCTCTATTTCCCGTGTCATGACCGATTTGCTGACGCCGGCTGAATTCGATGCGGTGCGCAAATTTAAATATCTTTATTCACGATATCAGCGTAACCGCGATTTGATCAGCGTCGGCGCCTATGTTCGGGGCGGAGATCCGGTGTTGGACAAGGCGGTAGCGTTGCATCCGCAAATGGAGCAGTTTCTGGTGCAAACCATGCATGAGAGTCAGGACTATGCGTCAAGCAGGCAGATGCTTGAGTCATTTGCTGCGCTGAGTGCCGCCTCCTGACCGGCCGGGCTCCATCGGTCATCTGGTCCAGATGTCGCTTGTTCTTCTGCCTAAGATAAATACTGGTGTCTTATTTTTCGGATAGGCTGTTCTGTGACTCAAGGCTTTCGCTTCCAGTTTTTGCTTGAGCAGGCGCAAGAGCGCGGAGAGAAGTCTGCGCGTCTGATGGGGGGCGCCAAATCCAGTTGGCAGGCGGGAGAGCAGAAGTTGCAGCAACTCACTCGGTTTGTAGACGATTATCGTCAACGTTTGTTTGCTTCGCAGCAGGCCGGATTGTCAGTGAATCAATGGCGTGATTATCAGTTGTTCATGCTGAAACTGGATACAGCCGTCAAACAGCAGCAGGCCGATGTCAATCTGTTGCTGCAACGGTTTGAAGAAGCCAAGGCTGCCTGGATGGAAACGCAGAAGCAGGTGAAAGCCCTGCAGGCACTCGCCGAACGTCATGAAAAGGCTCGGCAGGCGGTGGCCCTGAAGCGAGAGCAGAAGGAGCTGGATGAATATGCGTCCAAGATGACATTCAGGCGATTTCAGGAAGAACCTGATCAATAACGGATAAAATATACGAATGGCATTGTTTTCTTGTTGTGTATAATCCGATGGGCATTTTTGTGTTGAATGACTGCTCAAGGGTGAAGTGCAACTGAACTTGATGGGGATGGGTCTTGCAAAAAGTTTTGGTAACGGGTGGTGCGGGGTTTATAGGCTCACACACAGTAGATGCCTTGCTGGCAAAAGGTTGCCAGGTTCGGGTGCTTGATAATTTGTCTTCCGGCAAGCTTTCCAATCTTCCGGATGGCCATGCCGGTCTTGAGTTTTTGCAAGGGGACATTCGCGACGCCGAAGCGGTGGATCGTGCATGCCTGAATGTTGACGCCGTGTTGCATCTGGCGGCACAGGTTTCGGTGCAGTCGTCCATTGAGCAGCCGGTTTTGTCTGGCGACATTAATGTTCATGGCTTTTTGAATGTGCTGGATGCTGCACGCCGGTCCGGCATCAAGCGTGTGGTGTACGCTTCCAGTGCTGCTGTTTACGGGGTGCCAAGCGAGTTGCCTTTGACAGAGTCGGCAATGACCAGACCCATGTCACCTTACGGGCTGGAAAAACTCATCAATGACCAGTACGCCGCGTTGTTTGCAGAATTGTATGGTGTGGCCTGCCTGGGGATGCGTTATTTCAATGTTTTTGGCCCTCGGCAGGATCCGCGTTCTCCCTATGCTGGGGTAATCAGCAAATTCAACGAATGTGCCCGTGCAGAGGCAACACTCAAAGTGTTCGGCGATGGCTTGCAAACCCGCGATTTTGTTTATGTTGGCGATGTTGCCACAAGCAACGTTGCAGCACTCTTGTCCAGTCTCTCTGGTACTTGCAATATCGGCACGGGACGGAGTGTAACGCTACTGGACATGATCGCTGCGCTGGGTGAGGTTGTTGGCCGAAAATTGCCCGTTGAACATCTCCCCGAGCGTAGCGGTGATATTCGCGATTCCTGTGCTGTGGTTGAACGTATGCAAAGCGCTTTGGGTGTAACTGCGCAAGTATCGTTGGTGGATGGATTACGCAGGCTTTGGCTGCAGGCTGGCTAGGGACGCACTGATTTAATGGCTGCGCGGGCGAATTGCTGCGTCGCGCGGTGCTCGAAAGCTCGCCTATCCTCATGATATGTCTCGCTTTCTGCGCGCCGGGCTCCTTGCACTTCATCCCGC
>JAUPTR010000355.1 GCA_030917985.1 Pseudomonadota bacterium
ATCTTGGCATTGACCTGAAAAGCGACGTGCTGGCACTGCAACGCCTGAAAGAAGCGGCAGAAAAAGCCAAAATTGAGCTGTCGTCGAGCCAGCAGACCGAAGTCAATCTGCCATATATCACGGCAGATGCGACCGGTCCGAAACACATGGCAGTGAAAATCACCCGTGCCAAGTTCGAATCGCTGGTGGACGATCTGATCGAGCGCACAATTGAACCGTGCCGTGTGGCCATCAAGGATGCCGGTGTTAAAGTCAGCGAAATTGACGACGTGATTCTGGTTGGTGGCCAGACTCGTATGCCGAAAGTGCAAGACAAGGTTAAAGAGTTCTTCGGCAAAGAGCCGCGTCGTGATGTGAACCCGGACGAAGCCGTGGCCGTGGGTGCTGCGATTCAGGGCGGTGTGCTGAAAGGCGACGTGAAAGACGTGTTGCTGCTGGATGTGACGCCACTGTCGCTGGGCATCGAAACCATGGGTGGCGTGATGACCAAGCTGATCCAGAAGAACACCACGGTGCCGACCAAGGCATCACAAGTGTTCTCGACCGCTGATGATAACCAGACTGCAGTGACCATTCATGTGCTGCAGGGCGAGCGTGAGGTGTCGCATGCGAATAAATCGCTGGGCCAGTTCAACCTGTCGGATATCCCGCCGGCACCGCGTGGCATGCCGCAGATCGAAGTGACCTTCGATATCGACGCCAACGGCATCCTGCACGTATCGGCGAAGGACAAGGCCACCGGTAAAGAGAACAAGATCACCATCAAGGCCAACTCGGGTCTGTCGGAAGAAGAGATCCAGAAGATGGTGCGTGATGCCGAAGCGCATGCCGATGAAGACAAGAAATTGCATGAGCTGGTGCAGGCGCGCAATGGCTGCGACAACATGATTCACTCAGTGCAGAAATCGCTGAAGGAATACGGCGACAAGATTTCCGCTGACGATAAGGCCAAGATTGAAGCTGCGTTGAAGGATGCCGAGGGTGTGGTGAAATCCGACAACAAGGAAGAGATCGAGGCTAAGACTCAGGCGCTGGCCGAGGCTGCGCACAAGCTGGCCGAGCAGATGTATGCCCAGCAGCAACCACAAGGTGAGGCAGCCGCAGGTGCGCAGGCAGATGCCGGTAAGGCAGACGGTGATGTGGTCGATGCTGAGTATGAAGAAGTGAAAAAGGGTTAATTCGTCAGCGTGCTGATGTAGTTGACCGGCCGGGCGGGATTGACAATGTTCAATGCCGGCCCGGCCGTTTGATCTCTGGATTGTCACATTTGCAGAAGTGGCCACAACTATGGCAAAAAAAGATTTTTACGAAGTGCTTGGCGTCAATCGCGACGCCTCCGATGACGAGATCAAGAAGGCCTATCGCAAGCTGGCGATGAAATATCATCCGGACCGCAATCCGGATAACGCGCAGGCAGAAGAGAAGTTCAAGGAGGCGAAAGAGGCCTACGAGATTCTCTCCGACTCGCAAAAACGAGCAGCCTACGATCAGTTCGGCCATGCCGGTGTTGATCCACAGGCGGGGGGCGGTGGCTTTCAGGGCGGTGCGGGTGGTTTTGGCGGTTTTGCCGATGCGTTTGGCGATATTTTCGGCGATATCTTTGGCGGGGGCGGTGGTCGTGGTGGACGTTCCAACGTCTATCGTGGCGCCGATCTGCGTTACAACCTGGAAATCACGCTGGAAGAGGCCGCACACGGTTGCGAAAAGCAGATTCGCATTCCAACCATGGACGAGTGCGAAACCTGCCATGGTACGGGGGCCAAGCCTGGCACCAGCGCCAAGACATGTTCCACTTGCGGTGGTCATGGCCAGGTGCGCATGCAGCAGGGGTTTTTCTCGATTCAGCAAACCTGCCCGAGCTGCCATGGAACCGGCAAGGTGATACCAGACCCATGCCGCAGTTGCCATGGCGCCGGACGCGTCAAATCGCACAAGACACTATCGGTGAAAATTCCTGCCGGCATCGATGAAGGCGATCGCATCCGGTTGTCGAACGAGGGCGAGGCCGGCCAGAACGGTGGCCCGTCAGGTGATTTGTATATTCAGGTGCATATCAAGCAGCATTCGGTGTTTGCGCGAGAGGGCAACGATTTGCTGTGTGAGATGCCGATCAGCTTTACGACCGCTGCGCTGGGGGGAGAAATCGAAATTCCGACACTGGATGGTGCCGCAAAAATCAGGATTCCTGAAGAAACCCAGTCGGGCAAGGTATTCCGCCTGCGAGGGAAGGGGATTCGTGGTGTGCGTAGTCACGTGCAGGGTGATCTGTTGTGTCGGGTTATGGTGGAAACCCCGGTCAGCCTGACTGCCCGCCAGAAAGAACTGTTGCGTGAGTTTGATGAAATCGCCCAGGGCGATTTCGAGAACCAGAATCCCAAAGCCAAATCCTGGATGGATCGGGTCAAGGAATTCTTTAACTGATTGCCTGATGCGTGCAGACATGAAAAGGGGCTCCATCTGGAGCCCCTTTTGTTGCTATCTGCCGGATGCCCGGTCAGTCTTTGATCAAGGAGTCCCA
>JAUPTR010000356.1 GCA_030917985.1 Pseudomonadota bacterium
ATCGAACTTTTCTACAACCCGAAACGTCGCCATAGTTATGCGAACGGCCTTTCTCCGGTAGAGTTCGAAAAGCAGTATTTCAACCGGCAACAGAGCGTCTACTGAAGCCGGGGCGATTCAACCCGCGTGGAGTTTGCTCCACGCGGGCTTTGTTTTTGCGTGGCCTTCCATACGGTACCGTTTGGTCGTGGTAACATTCAGCGTCTGAACGAAATAAGGAGGAAGCACTATGCAGATCGATAAGAGCGTATTCATTGTGACCGGCGGCGCATCCGGCCTCGGCGCAGGCACAGCACGCATGCTGGTTGAAAACGGTGGCCGTGTGGTGCTGGCCGACGTGCAGCGCGAGGCCGGTGAAGCTTTGGCGAAGGAACTCGGTGCCAATGCGCGCTTCGTCGAAACCGACGTCACCAGCGAGGAAAGCGCCCAAGCGGCCATTAATGCCGCAGTGAGCGTCTTTGGTGGCCTCAGCGGGCTGGTCAACTGTGCAGGCGTTGCGCCAGCCGAGAAAGTGCTGGGCAAGGAGGGCGCAATACACCGTCTGGCCACGTTCCAGCGAGTGATCAACGTCAATCTGGTCGGCAGCTTCAACATGATCCGTCTGGCCGCCGATTCGATGAGCAAGGGTGAGCCGAATGCGGCTGGCGAGCGCGGTGTGATTGTCAGTACCGCTTCCGTGGCGGCGTTCGATGGCCAGATCGGGCAGTCGGCCTATGCGGCGTCGAAGGGTGGGGTGGTGGCGATGACGCTGCCGATCGCTCGCGAGCTGGCCCGCTCCGGCATCCGCGTCATGACGATTGCTCCGGGCATCTTCGAAACGCCGATGCTGCTGGGCATGCCGCCGGAAGTACAGGATGCGCTGGGCAAGATGGTGCCGTTCCCGTCCCGGCTTGGCAAACCGGCAGAATACGCAGCGCTGGTGCGTCATATCATGGAAAACACGATGCTCAACGGTGAGGTGATCCGCCTGGATGGTGCGATCCGGATGGCCCCCAAATAACTTATAATCCGTTCCCTCCAAAGGCGCGAGGCCAGCCTCGCGCCTTTTTCTTTTGTGGATGGCTATGAGCGGCACCTGTTATCACTGTGGGCAGACGATTCCCGACGATACGGATATCTCCCTGACGATCGGGGATGCGCCGCGGGCGATGTGCTGCGTCGGTTGCCAGGCAGTGGCGCAGGCCATCGTCGATAGCGGCCTGGCCGACTACTACCGAAATCGTGATGCGATGCCGGGTACGCAGCGCGAGGCTTTACCCGCGCAACTCGACACGCTCTTGCTCTACGACCACGCCGAGTTCCAGAAAAGCTTCGTACGCAGAATGGAAAATGCGGGCGAGCACGAGCGCGAGGCGTCCCTGATCCTCGAAGGCATTACCTGTGCCGCCTGCATCTGGCTGAACGAACAGCATCTTTCCCGGCTGCCGGGCGTTACCGGCGTGGATATCAACTACGCCACTCGTCGCGCGCGAGTGCGCTGGGATGAATCGAAGATCAAGCTTTCCGACATCCTGGCCGCAGTCGCTGCCATCGGCTATCGGGCCTATCCGTACGACGCTGCGCGCAATGAGGCGTTGGCCAGAAAGGAGCGCCGGACCGCACTTTGGCGGCTGTTTGTCGCTGGCTTCGGCATGATGCAGGTGATGATGTACGCCATCCCCGTGTACGTGGCGACCGATGGCGAGATGACGGCCGACGTCGAGCAGCTGCTGCGTTGGGCCAGCCTGATCCTTACGCTGCCAGTCATTCTCTATTCTTCGGCGCCGTTCTTTAAAAGTGCCTGGCGGGATCTGCGTTTGTTGCGTGTCGGCATGGACGTACCCGTGGCCTTGGGCATCGGGGCTGCCTTTGCCGCGAGTGCCTGGGCCACGCTGACAGCGTCCGGCGAAGTCTACTTCGACTCGGTGACGATGTTCGTCTTCTTCCTGCTCGGCGGGCGCTTCCTGGAAATGACGGCGCGCCAGAAAGCGGTGAGTGTGACCGAGGCGCTGGCCAAGCTGTTGCCGGCGTTTGCCAATCGTCTGGCGAATTATCCGGTCAGCCGTGAATCGGTGCGCGTGGTAGCGGCAGATCTGCAGGTAGGCGATATCGTGCAGATCAAACCCGGTGAAGCGATTCCTGCCGACGGCTTCGTGCTTGAGGGCGTCAGCAGTGTCGATGAGGCGCTGCTTACCGGTGAAAGCCTGCCAGTTCCGAAATGTCCGGGCGACTGCTTGACTGGTGGTTCGATCAATAACGAGAGCCCCTTGCTGATGCGGGTGGAACAAGTCGGTGAGGGGACCCGGCTGTCATCCATCGTGCGCCTGATGGAACGGGCGGCGACCGAAAAACCGCGCATTGTCGAGATGGCTGACCGGATTGCCTCGCGCTTCGTAGCCGCGCTGCTCGTGGTGGCCGGTGCTGTCGCCATAGTCTGGTGGTCGATAGATCCGCAGCAGGCTTTGTGGATTACGGTCTCGGTACTGGTGGTGACCTGCCCGTGCGCCCTGTCGCTGGCGACGCCGGTAACGCTGACAGTTGCCAGCGGCGCACTGGCGCGCGCTGGCCTGCTCGTGACTCGCGGTCATGCCATCGAGTCGCTGGCGCGGGCTACCCATTTCGTTTTTGACAAAACCGGCACGCTCACCAGCGGCCACATGCGCTTGCTTGAAACATTGCCGCTCGGGCGATTGTCGGCGGCAGACTGCATCCGGCTCGCTGCTATGCTGGAGCAGGCTTCGGAACACCCGCTCGGACGTGCGTTGCGCGGGGTAGTGGAGGGCGATGGCTGCAGTGATGTTACCCGGCACGCCAGCTTGCCGGGTAGCGGCGTATCGGGAATGTGGCAGGGCAAGGAAGTGCGTGTCGGGCGGCCGGAGTGGGTTGCCGAAGGCCACGGCGTGCCCATGCCGCCGGCCGGCGATGCCCTTTTCTCCAGTGGTGACACGGTCATTGCCCTGGCCGACGAGAGCGGGTGGCTGGCACTTTTCCGTATCGGCGATGAAGTGCGTGCGGAGGCGGCTGATCTCGTGTCGGCACTCCGGGCGGATGGTTGCGGCATTACGTTGCTATCGGGCGACGCGCCGCTAGTGGTACGCCGGATCGCCACCAGTCTCGGTATTCTGGATGTACGTGCCGGCATGTCGCCACAGGGCAAGCAGGAGTTCGTCCGTCACCTGCAGTCGCATGGGGCGCTGGTGGCGATGGTTGGCGACGGAGTCAACGATGCGCCGGTTCTGGCGCAGGCCCATGTTTCGGTGGCCATGGGCGGTGGTGCTGCGCTGGCACGCACGCAGGCCGATCTCGTGCTGCTGTCCGAAAACCTCGAACATCTGCGCGATGGCATCCGGATTTCCCGGCGTGCGTTGACGGTGGTCCGGCAGAATCTGATCTGGTCGTTCATCTATAATTTTGTAGCGCTGCCCTTGGCCATGTTCGGGTTTGTCACGCCCTGGATGGCTGGCATCGGGATGTCGGGCAGTTCGCTGCTGGTTGTGCTCAATTCGCTGCGCCTGCAGCGTGGAGGGAACTGATGGAAAGCCTGTATCTGCTAATCCCTATCTCTGTCGTGTTGGTGTTCCTGATCGGGGTGGCCTTCTGGTGGTCTGTTCGCAATGGCCAGTTTGACGACATGGAAGGGCCGGCGTATCGAATACTGATGGATGATGATCGTCCGCAGAAGCTCCCTGGTGCGACGCAGCAAAAACCCCCTGATACCAAGGCTTCCGGCGATTGATATGAATCAAAGACGATCAGCGGGGGAATCTGGAGAATCGCCTGCATTCGGTTTGAATTGCTGCGCTGCCAGCGCGGGATTCAGATTGGTTCGATTCTCTGTTGGGGTTGGGGTGCGTTACGACGCACCCTTTTTTTTGGTGGCGCCGGATTGCGCCTTCAACCAAAACACTCCTTCCGTTGTTCTCTCCTCGCCGGTCTGTTAATTGGCAACCGATCTACTCCAAGGTTCGATATTCGCGGTTCTGTCCCGAAACTGTTCGGGTGCGGTAAGGAAAAAAATGTGTCGTCATGATTGAATCAAGGCGTGATCAATATTAACAAAACCTGATATAGATCGCCTGATTTTGATGCAGATCAAACCCCTACGATTGTTAAGGTTTTACCCTTCTGCGAAATCAAAAAAACTTATTGTCTGAACAAGAGGCTGTCCAATGGCGCCTGCATCAGGATGTTGCAGTTTTGATTTTGTGCAGTGCAACTTGATGTGGGTCAAAATTGTTCGTTGTGGGTTAAAATAGCATGCTAACTGCGCTGCCTAAGGGTTTAGGGGGGTAGCATGTGCAGCATTCCTTTTTGTCTTCTAAAGAGGTGGTTCCATGTCGGAAACGCAAAATAATTACAACTACAAGGTAGTGCGGCAATTTGCCGTCATGACCGTCATCTGGGGCATTGTCGGCATGACAGTGGGCGTATTCATTGCCGCCCAGCTGGTCTGGCCTGACCTGACTCACGGCATTCCTTTCCTATCCTATGGCCGTCTGCGTCCATTGCATACCAATGCGGTAATTTTCGCATTTGGTGGGTGCGCGCTCTTCGCCACTTCCTACTGGTGCGTTCAGCGTACCTGCCATGCCCGCCTTTTCTCGGCGCCGCTGGCAGCCTTCACCTTTTGGGGGTGGCAGGCAGTCATCGTGCTGGCCGCACTTTCTTTGCCGTTGGGTATGACACAGGGCAAGGAATATGCCGAGCTGGAGTGGCCGATTGACATCCTGATCACGCTGGTCTGGGTGTCCTACGCGATTGTCTTCTTCGGCACCATTGCCAAGCGCACGGTCAGCCATATCTATGTCGCCAACTGGTTCTTCGGTGGCTTCATCCTGGCGGTTGCCTTGTTGCACCTGGTCAATAGCTGTGCCATTCCGGTATCGCTGGTGCCGTTCAAGTCCTACTCCTGTTTTGCCGGGTCGCAGGACGCGATGATCCAGTGGTGGTATGGCCACAACGCCGTCGGCTTCTTCCTGACCGCCGGCTTCCTCGGCATGATGTACTACTTCGTGCCGAAGCAGGCCGGTCGCCCGGTTTACTCCTACCGCCTGTCGGTGGTGCACTTCTGGGCA
>JAUPTR010000357.1 GCA_030917985.1 Pseudomonadota bacterium
AAAAAGCGCAACTGAAGCAAATCCTGTTTTTTTGGCTGCGTGGGCGAATCGCTACGCCCCGCTCGCCGACTAGACCAGCATTTCCTGAATCTTATTCGGAGAGACAACACATGGAATTCCAGACCCTCAAAGTCAGCGTCAACAATCATATTGCCCATATCGAGCTGAACCGCCCGGACAAGGCCAATGCCATGGATATGGTGATGTGGCGCGAAATCGGCAAGGCGTTTGACTGGGCTGATGGCGAAGCCGATGTGCGCGTGGTGGTGCTGTCCGGCAATGGCAAACATTTCACCGCCGGCATCGACCTGATGGCGCTGATGGGGGTGAAGGAAATGATCAAGGACGAGTGTGAAGGCCGCAGCCGTGAAAAACTGCGTCGTCTGATCCTGCAGATGCAGGATGATCTGAGTGCGCTGGAGCGTTGCCGCAAGCCGGTGCTGGCTGCGATTCACAACGGCTGTATCGGTGGCGGTGTGGATCTGGTGTGTTGTGCCGACATGCGTTATGCCAGCGCTGACGCCTATTTCTGCGTCAAGGAGATCGATATCGGCATGGTGGCCGATGTGGGTACGCTGCAACGCCTGCCAAAGCTGATTGGCGAAGGTCTGGCACGTGAGCTGGCCTTCACCGGCCGCAAGCTGGATGCCGAAGAAGCGAAACAGATCGGTTACGTCAACCGCGTGTTTGCCGACCGCGATGCGCTGCTGGCCGGGGTGATGGAAATTGCCGCTGAAATCGCCAGCAAGTCGCCACTGTCGATTCGTGGCACCAAGGAAATGCTCAACTACACCCGAGATCATTCGGTGGCCGATGGCCTTAACTTTATCGCCACCTGGAATGCCGGCATGTTGTTGTCGAACGATATCCAGGCTGCAGTGATGGCTTCGATGTCGAAATCGGCACCCAGCTTCAAGAACTGATCACTGTTCCACTTGCAGAAAGCCCGCTGCCTTTCGGTGGCGGGCTTTTTTTTGGCTGTATCCGGGCTGCTGTTTCTATAATGAAACTCTTTTCCTCGGTCATTCGGATCGCAAACGGAGCCCCACTGTGTTGTTGATTCGGCAACTGCTGTTGCTGTGTGCCCTCGGCTTGGGCTATTTCCTCGCCGGTCATTGGGGCTTGCAGCTAGGCGCCAGTTTTCACTCGCAGATCACCTATCTGTGGCCACCCTCCGGGCTGGCGTTTGCCGCGCTGGCATTGCTGGGCCGCCATCAGTGGCCCGGTATCCTGCTGGGGGCCGCTGCCATCAATTTTGACATGAGCGGCAATCTGCCGATGAGCGTGCTGATTGCGGCCGGTAATACGCTCAGCGCATGGCTGCCGCTGTATCTGGCCGAGCGATATTACGGTGGCTTTGACGCCACGCTGTCGTCTACCCGATCCGTTACCCAAATGCTGTTGCTTGGGGCTCTGTTGGGTTGTGGTCTGGCGGCATTCAACGGTGTGGGTTGGCTGTGGCTGTTTGATGCGCTGCAGGGGCGCGCTGTGGATGTGAGTTTTCGCACCTGGTGGATGGGTGATGCTACCGGGCTGATGACACTGGCACCGCTGATGTTGACGCTGGTGCGGCTGCGTCAGGCCTGGTTGCCGGATGGGCGCGTGATCGAGCTGGTCGGCATGTTGCTGCTGCTGGCTGTTCTGAGTCTGTTGCTGTTGGCTGGTTTTGTGCTGGCAGGTAATGAAGAGTTGTTGTTGTACATGCTGTTTCCGATGGTGGTTTGGGCCGGGTTGCGTTTCAGTCAGCGTGAAGTGGCGCTGATCGTGTTTCTGATGTTTCTGTCAGTGTCGCTGGCGGCTAATTTTGGTGTTTGGGATTTGCGTCATTACGACGATCTGCTGATCCAGTTGCAGCTGCTGTTTCTTTCCGCGTCGGCCACGGGTTTGTTACTGGCTGCGGCCGTTGGCGTGCAGCGCGGGGCGGTGGAGGAGCTGGCTGTATCCGAGCGGCGTTACCGCCAGTTGTCGGAGCTGTCTCGCGATGTAATCTCGCGCCACACCCCGCAGGGGCAGTTCATGTTCGTGTCTGCCGCGTGTGCCCCGATGTTTGGCTACAGCCCGGCCGAGCTGGTGGGGCGGGCATATTGCGAGTTCTGTCATCCCGACGATCTGAGCGTGTTTCGCCAGCATTTCGCCGCCGTGCGCGATGGTGCGCTGAATGGCAGTATCTCGCTGCGCTTCCAGCATCGGCTGGGCCACTATATCTGGCTGGAAATCACCGCCAACTGCCTGGCACATGGCGATAACGGCTTGCCGGAAGTCGTGATGGTGGCGCGTGATGTAACTCGCCGCAAAATTGACGAGGCCGAACTGCAAGAAAGTGAAGAACGTTATCGCAAACTGATCGAGCTGATGCCGGATGCCCTGTTGCTGCACAAGGATGGCGTGGTGTTTTTCGCCAATACAGTGCTGATGCAGATGCTTGAGGTGCCGCGTATGGAGCAGCTGATTGGCCAGCACGTACATCACTACCTGCATCCTTCCAGCCGCGAGTTGTCAAGTCAGCGGCTGGCACTGCTGGCAGATTCGGAGCGGTTGTTGCCCTATGCCGAAATGCAGCTGCATCTGGCCAACGGCAAAACCAAGGATATCGAGGTGTCTTCCAACGCCATTCGTCTCTGGGGCAGCCAGTATGTGATCACGCTGGTGCGTGACGTTTCTGCGCGCAAAAAGGCTGAGGCCCAGCAGCGGCTGGCTGCCAAGGTGTTCGAGGTGGTGATGGAAGGCATCATCATTCTCAATGCCCGGTTTGAACCGGTGTCATTGAACCCCGCTTTCGAGAAAATTGTTGGTTATCGTGCCGAGGAACTGAGCCACGACGGCATGCGCCGCCTGTTTGGCGGGTTGCTGGCGCCTGATTTTTTTGATGATGTGAAATCGCAACTGAATGAGCAAGGGCAGTGGCAGGGCGAAATTGCGCTGCGGCGCAAGGATGGCCGTGTGGTTACCGAGTTGCTCAGTGTCAGCCGGTTGCAGGGTGAGGAGGGCGATGCCAGCCATTATGTGGCCGTGCTGGTGGATATCACCTATCTGAAACAGGCGGAAGAGGCTTATCGTAATCGTGCCAACCAGGATCCGCTGACGCGCCTGCCTAACCGCAATCTGCTGCAGGAGCGGCTGCAGAAAGGTCTGGTGCGCTCGCGCCGCAATAGCGAGAAGTTTGCCCTGCTGTTTGTTGATCTGGATGGCTTCAAGGCCGTCAACGATGGCCTGGGCCATGAAATGGGCGATATCGTATTGCGCACGCTGGCGGCGCGGCTGGTGGATTGTGTGCGCCAGGGCGACACCGTGGCGCGTTATGGCGGCGATGAGTTTGTGATGCTGGTAGAAGGCGAGCAGGATGTCGACTGGCTGGCACAAACCGCCGAGCGCATCATTCAGTCTGTCCGGAGGCCGATCCAGGGGCATGGCCGACCGATCCGCATTACTGCCAGCGTAGGCATTGCGCTTTATCCGGAAGATGGCAACAGTGCCGAATTGTTGCTGCGCCGCGCCGATCTGGCGATGTATCAGGCCAAACATGCCGGCAAGGACCAGTTCTGCTTTTATCGAGATTGCCCGCCGAATGCGGATGAAGGCGGATTGCCCGGCTGATCATTCGTGGCGTAGCGCTTCCACCGGGTTCATGGCCGCTGCTTTGCGCGCCGGATAGAAGCCGAAGAAGATGCCAATGACTGAAGAAAAGCCGAAAGCCAGCAATATCGACTGCGAGCTGACCACGACTTGCATGTCTGCCTTGCTGCTGACCAGCCAGGAGAGGCCAACGCCCAGCAGGGTGCCGATCAATCCGCCTACCAGGCAAATCAGTATTGCCTCCAGCAGAAACTGCCCGAGGATGTCGCGGTAACGCGCGCCAACGGCGATACGAATGCCGATTTCCCGGGTGCGTTCGGTGACCGATACCAGCATGATGTTCATGATGCCGATGCCCCCTACCAGCAGCGATACCGATGCAATTGCGCCCAGCAACATCGACATCACGCGCGTTGAATCGGCGGCGGATTGTGCCACCGAAGCCAGATTGCGGATATTGAAGTCATTGTCCTGATGTGCCTGCAGCCGATGCCGCTGGCGCAGCAGTTCGGTCATGTCGCGCTCGGCCTCCGCCATCAGTTCGGCAGAGCGTGCCTGCACCATGATTTGCCGCACGCTATCCGGAAACTGGTTGCCCACCAGCTGGCGCTGGGCGGTGGTGATCGGCACCAGCACGCTGTCGTCCTGGTCACGGCCGTCAAGGCTCTGGCCCTTGGCTGCCAGCACCCCGAGCACGGTGAAAGGGCGATTCTTGATGCGGATGGTTTTGCCTACCGGGTTGTCTTCACCAAACAGGTTTTGTGCCACCGTCTGCCCCAGCAACGCCACCCGGTTGGCTGCCCGCACGTCTGTATCCCCAAACTCCGAGCCGTTATCCAATTGCCAGGCGCGCACCGTGAAGTAGTCCGGCGTCACCCCCATGACGATGGTGCTCCAGTTGGCGTTGTCGTAAATCAGCTGCTGGCTGCCGCTCACCACTGGTGCCACAGCGCCGATGCTGTCCAGTGTGGCCATTGCGCGCGCATCCGACAAAGTCAGGGTAGGGGCCGTGCCAGTACCAAAACGAATCCCGCCGGAGGTGGAGGCGCCGGAAAGAACGATGAACAGATTGCTGCCCATCGAGTCAATCGAGCGTTTGACGCTTTCCTGTGCCCCTTGCCCGACAGCCATCATTAATACCACTGCGGCTACGCCGATGATCATGCCGAGCATGGTCAGCCCGCTGCGCATGCGGTTCATGGCCATTGCCCGCAGCGCTTCGGCGAGCATTGCTTGCGGGTTCATTGGCGGCGATCCTCGACGATACGGCCATCCTGCACCCGCACCACGCGATGCGCATAGGCGGCGATGTCCTGTTCATGGGTAATCAGCACCACGGTGATGCCCTGCTGATTCAATTCGCGAAACAACTGCATGATGGCGTGGCTGGTGGCCGAGTCGAGATTGCCGGTAGGTTCGTCCGCCAGCAACAGTGGTGCCCGGTTGACCAGCGCGCGCAGAATGGCCACGCGTTGCTGCTGGCCGCCGGATAACTGATTCGGCAGGTGTCGCGCATATTGTCCCATGTCGATCTGCTGCAACAATTGCCGCGCTCGTTCGTGCCGTTCATTGCGGCTAATGCCCGCATAGAGCAGCGGCATGGCGATATTGTCGAGCACGCTCATGCGTTTGAGCAGATTGAAGCCCTGAAACACAAATCCAAGCTGACGATTGCGCACATCGGCGAGTTCGTTTTTGCCGAGTCGGGTCACATCGCGCCCGGCAAGCTTGTATACACCGCTGGCAGGCGTATCCATGCAGCCGAGAATATTCATCAGGGTGGATTTGCCGGAACCTGAGTGGCCCATGATGGCGACAAATTCGCCAGGCTCGATGGTCAAGTGGATATCAAACAGCACTTGTTGCGGAGTTGCGTCTTTCTGCCGGTAAAACTGGCTGATGTATTCAAGCTGGATCTGGTGTGTGGCGGCTGTCATGTCATAAGATGCGCTGTTTTAATTTGCTGCTTTTGGCTTTGTTGCCTTTTT
>JAUPTR010000358.1 GCA_030917985.1 Pseudomonadota bacterium
AAGGATTGTCAGTATCACGATTCAACCCGGCATGCAGATGTGTGCAGACCCCCACCTGATGCGCACCGCACTGCAGAACCTGTTAGGCAATGCCTGGAAATACAGTGGCAAGGTGCAGCAGCCCAGAATCGAGGTCGGCTGTTACCAGGTGGAAGGCAACCAGGTCTATTTTGTCAGGGATAACGGAGCCGGCTTCGACCCTGCGCACGCTGGCAAACTGTTCGGCGTGTTCCAGCGGCTGCATCGTGCCGAAGAGTTCGAAGGCACGGGCATCGGGCTGGCAACGGTGCAGCGTATTGTCCAGCGTCACGGTGGGCGGATCTGGGCCGAGGGCGAGCCGGATCAGGGCGCTACCTTCTACTTCACCACCCAGCCGGAAATCCGCGCCGTTGCGGCCTGAAACGGCGGCTGACATCCGCCAGCGTCGTCATGCCCCGAATCGCTTTGGAGGTGCCATGTTGATTAAATCCATGCTCTTGCTGTGTGGCCTGACCTGCAGCGTGGCCCAGGCCGATCTGCCGGCGGCGAGAAAATGGCTGAAGCAGGAGTTTCGCCAGAGCAGCATCAGCCCCGAGCAGCAGTTGGCCGAAATGCAATGGTTCATCGATGCAGCCAAACCGTTTCGCGGCATGCAGATTCGCGTCGTGTCGGAGCAGATCGGCACACATTTTTACGAACGTGACGTGCTGGCCAAGGCTTTTGCCGACATCACCGGCATCCGCGTGCAACACGACACCATCCCCGAAGGCCGGGTGGTAGAAACCCTGCTGCAGCAAACCCGCACTGGCGAGAACCTGTACGACGCCTACGTCAACGATACCGATTCGATTGGTGCACACTTTCGCCACAACTGGACAGTGTCGTTATCCGCTTTCATGCAGGGCGAAGGCAAAGACGTGACGCTGCCGACGCTGGACGTGCATGATTTTATCGGCCGCAGTTTCGGCACCGGGCTGGATGGCCAGCTGTATCAACTGCCGGATCAGCAGTTTGCCAACCTCTACTGGTTCCGCCACGACTGGTTTAACCGCCCGGATCTGAAGCAGCGCTTCCGGCAGAAATACGGCTACGAGCTGGGTGTGCCGATCAACTGGAAAGCCTACGAGGACATCGCCGACTTTTTCAGCAACGAAGTCAAGCAGATTGACGGCGTGCGGGTGTATGGCCATCTGGACTACGGCAAGATGCATCCGTCGCTGGGCTGGCGGTTTTCCGATGCCTGGTTATCACTGGCCGGCACCGGTGATCGTGGCATTCCGTTCGGCAAACCGGTGGACGACTGGGGCATACGTGCCGAAGGCTGTGTGCCGGTGGGCGCCAGTGTAGCGCGGGGCGGCGAAACCAATGGCCCGTCATCGGTATATGCACTGCAGAAATACATCGACTGGCTCAAGTCGTATGCCCCGCCAGAGGCAGTCAACTACACATTTGACGACATCGGCCGGGCGCTGCAGAAGGGCAATATTGCGCAAATGGTGTTTCTCTACACCGTCAACACCGCAGAACTGACCAAGCCCGGCACGCCCCTGGTGAATCCGGACGGCACGCCAAAATGGCGTTACGCCCCCAGCCCGCATGGCAGTTATTGGGAGGAGGGCATGAAGCTCGGTTATCAGGATGCCGGCGCCTGGACACTGCTGAAAAGCACGCCGCTGGAGCGGCGCAAGGCCGCCTGGCTTTACGCGCAGTTTGTGGTGTCGCACACCGTATCGTTGCAGAAAACCCTGGTTGGCCTGACCCCCATCCGCGAATCCGACCTCAACTCGCCGCAGATGAGCAAACTGGCGCCGAAAATGGGCGGGCTGGTAGAGTTTTACCGCAGCCCGGCGCGGGTAGCCTGGGCCCCCACCGGCAACAACGTGGCGGATTACCCGGCAATGGCGCCCCTGTGGTGGCAAAACATCGGCCAGGCCGTGGCAGGGCGTGTCAGCGCGCAGCAGGCAATGGACAAGCTGGCAGAGCAGCTGGATCAGGTGATGCAGCAAAGCGCCAGAAATCCGGACATGGTACGTTGCCAGCCACGCATCAACCCGCCTGTTGACCCCGGCCGCTGGCTCAAGCCCGGCACCGCCCCCAAAGCCGCCCGCGCCACCCGCAACGACAAGGGCGACACCGTTGCCTACGAGGCATTGCTGCAAGCCTGGCGCGAAGGCCGTTTGCGTTGATCTGGCGCAGGCGACCTGCATCAACGGGCGTGCTACAATCCCCGCCTTATTTTTGTATAGCTAGACGAGGGTTGTATGGCTGGACACAGTAAATGGGCCAATATTCAGCATCGCAAAGGCCGCCAGGATGCCAAGCGGGGCAAGGTATTCACCAAGCTGATCAAGGAAATCACGGTTGCGGCCAAAATGGGCGGCGACCCCAACTTCAACCCGCGTCTGCGTCTGGCGATTGATCGCGCCAAAGAAGAAAACATGCCGGCCGACAACATCGACCGTGCCGTAAAACGTGGCACCGGCGAGCTGGAAGGCGTGGTTTACGAAGAATGCCGCTACGAAGGTTACGGCATTGGCGGCGCGGCCGTAATGGTGGACTGCCTGACCGACAACAAAACCCGCACCGTCGCCGATGTGCGCCACGCCTTCAACAAATATGGCGGCAATATGGGCACCGATGGCTGCGTGGCTTTCCAGTTCAGGCACTGTGGCTACCTGATCTTTGCACCCGGCACCAACGAAGACGCCATCATGGAAGCCGCGCTGGAAGCAGGCGCCGAAGATGTGGTGACGCATGACGACGGCTCGATCGAAGTGATTACCCCGCCCTACGAATTCGTGCAGGTCAAAGAAGCGCTGGAAAAAGCCGGCTTCAAGGCAGAAATGGGCGAAGTCACGCAAAAGCCGCAAAACGAAGCCGAACTGACCGGCGACGACGCAGCAAAAATGCAAAAACTGCTGGACGCGCTGGAAAGCCTGGACGACGTGCAAGAGGTTTACACCTCGGCGCTGATCGGCGAATAAATAGCGTTACGTAACAAAAAACGCCTGTAGCCAATGGTTACAGGCGTTTTGTTTTGTTGCCACCGCACCCGCTCCCTCAATGGGGCGTGGGGCCTGGCCGCGGGATGGGTGGCGCGATGCTATAGCCGTACCCGTGTAGGTCGGACTTCAGTCCGACGCGGTGCCAAATGTTAGCGACTGCGTCGGACTGAAGTCCGACCTACAAAAACGCGTGTTTTCGCGGCAGAGCCCCGCTCCCTCAAAGGGGCGAGCGACCAGCCCGCGGGATGGGTGGCGCGCAGCGATAGCCGTAGCCCGTGTAGGTCGGACTTCAGTCCGACGCGGTGCCAAACGGTAGCGACTGCGTCGGACTGAAGTCCGACCTTGTTCTACAAAAACCGCTTGTTTTCGTAGCAGAAGAGAGGCAGCCGGCCTGCGGGCCAATCCTGGTGCGGCTTGCAGGCCGGGCTGCAAGCCAATACCGGCGCGGCTTACCGGCCGGGTCAGTTGATTGGCTTCCTGGCCAGCTGCTCACGCATGATTTTCACCGACTCGATATCCGACTCGCGATACGCCGACTTCACATAGCTGCTCAGATCGGCATCCGGCGTGCCGGGCGCATCCTGCAGGGTGGTGCTGTAGCTGAAGCGCAAAAACAACCGTTGCGGCTGCGGTTCTTCAATGGTGATCTGCAGCAGCGAGCCGGCGTGTTCTGCCGGCGCAATCACTTCGATTGAAACACTGTCCAGCAACTGCACCAGCACCCGGTCGCGAATCCGCAGATTGCCAAAATCCAGCTCGCGCACCAGGCCGCTGTCGTCGCGCGCCAGTACATTCATCTGCTCCAGGTGTGGCAGAAACAGCGTCGGCTGCTCCACGCGCAGCATCAGCCCTTGCCAGATATCGCTGCGGCTCAGGGGCGCCAGCGTCAGCAGCGCGGGGTCGTTGATTTCGATCAGGTGCTCATATTTCATATTTGTTTGATTCCATCAGGCCGATAGTGAACCCGGTGCGCAGCGCATGCCGTCGATAAACAGCAAAAACTCGCCGGGCTCACATTTTATCCATGATTCATTATCGGTTAAGGGTTGCGTGGCGATAATCGCCGCCCGGTCAGAAGGAAACGTCAGCTGGTTGAAATCCACGCTGACATCGTCGCCGATCAGATGGGCATGGGTAAACGGCGCCTGGCGCACCACGTAATAAAGATGGGTGGCGCAGTGTGCCAGCAGCATCTCGCCGTTGGACAGCAGGCAATTAAAGCTGCCGAGTGCTGCCAGTTGTGCAAACAGCTGTTGTATCTCGTGCACCAGCACTGCGGCTGGCGGCTTGTGTTCAAAGCGCTGGCGCAACTGGTTCAGCAGCCAGCAAAACGCCGCCTCGCTGTCGGTTTCGCCCACCGGGCGATAGTGGCTGTAGCTGGCCTCAACACCGCTCAGGTTGCCATTGTGGGCAAACAGCCAGTATTCGCCCCACAGCTCGCGCTGAAACGGATGCGTGTTGGCCAGCGTCAGCCGGCCCTGGGTGGCCTTGCGGATGTGTGCAATCACGTTGCGCGATTTGATCGGATAACGTTGCACCAGCTCGGCAATCGGCGACATCGCCGACGGCAGGTAATCGAGAAACAGCCGGCAGCCCTTGTCCTCGAAAAAGCCGATGCCCCAGCCATCGCGGTGCTCATCGGTTTCGCCACCGCGCCGGCGAAAGCCTTTAAACGAAAAGCAGATATCGGTAGGCACGTTGCAATTCATACCAAGCAACTGGCACATAGGAGTCTCTTATATAATCAGCGGTTGATTTCATGTTATCAGCCACATGCGCTGAGGCCCAACCACTCAAGGATATTTCATGCAGCAATACCTCGATCTGCTCCGCGACATCCAGGCCAACGGCACACAGAAAGGTGACCGCACCGGCACCGGCACCATCAGCGTATTCGGCCGGCAAATGCGCTTTGACCTGTCGCAGGGCTTTCCGCTGTTAACCACCAAACGCATTCACCTGAAGAGTGTGGTGCACGAATTGCTCTGGTTTCTGCGTGGCGACACCAATGTGCAATATCTGCGCGACAACGGCGTTTCCATCTGGGATGAATGGGCCGACGAAAATGGCGACCTGGGCCCGGTGTATGGCTACCAGTGGCGCAACTGGCCCACGGCAGATGGCCGGCATATCGACCAGATTGCAAATGTTGTAACACAAATCCGCAACAATCCGAATTCGCGGCGGATTCTGGTAACCGCAATGAACATTGCCGACTACCCGGACGAACAGGTTTCGCCGCAGCAAAACGTGAAAGACGGAAAAATGGCCCTGGCCCCGTGCCACGCCTTTTTCCAGTTTTACGTGGCCGACGGCAAACTCAGCTGCCAACTGTATTGCCGCAGCCAGGATGTATTTCTGGGCACACCCTTCAACTGGGCCAGTTATGCACTGCTCACGCACATGATTGCGCAGCAATGTGATCTGGAAGTGGGGGATTTTGTCTGGGTGGGCGGTGATTGCCACATTTACAGCAATCACCTGGAGCAAGTGGCGCAACAACTGCAACGCACGCCATACCCGTTGCCGAAACTGCTCATCAAGCGCAAGCCGGCGTCGATATTCGACTACAGCTTCGAAGATTTCGAGTTTGCTGACTATCAGCACCACCCGGCAATAAAAGCGCCTATCGCCATATAGTTGCAGGCCTTGCCAGTATTGGCGTGGCTTGTGGTGTGTATGGTATGTGCGTAAAAAAATATAAGCATTGGCGGAAGGGATTATTGCTTGTCATGAAATGTTGCACTGCATATAATCCTCGCCAGCATTAAGCTGCTGAAATTTGAGTAAATATTTTAATTTTTTGGGCCGTATTGATCAGCAATTGCCGCTTTTAGTGCTGAATGCAACGGCCGGGCAGTAAAAACACCCGAAAACGGCAATTTGCCGGAATCTGAAAACTGGAGGCAGTGTGATCAAGCGTAGTCTGACTTTGAGTGTGGCGATGGCGGTGCTGGTGCTGGCCGGTTGTGACAAGGAAGAAAAAAAGGACGCCACCCAGGTGATTGCCAAGGTGGGTGATGCCGAAGTCACCGTACACCAACTCAACCACGCATTGAGCCGCCTGCAGGGCATCAAGCCCGAACAAGCCGAACTGGCCCGCCAGAAACTGGCCAAGAGCCTGGTTGATCAGCAAGTGCTGGTCAACGCCGCCATGGCCGACAAACTCGACCGTGATCCAAACGTGCTGATGGATATCGAAGGCGCCAAGCGCGAAATCCTCGCCAAAGCCTACATGGCCCGCCACCTCACAGCCGGCAAACCGGCCGAAGGCGAAGTCAAGGCCTACTACGAACAACACCCCGACCTGTTTGCCCAGCGCAAGGTATACGACCTGCTGGTGATCCGCCTGCAAAACGTAGACCGCGACAAACTGGCCGAAATCGGCAAACGTGCCGATGCCGGCGCCTCGCTGGTCGAACTGCAGGCTTTCCTCAGCGAACAGGGCTTTGCCACCAGCGTTGCATCCGAGCAAAAGGGTGCCGAACACCTGCCGCTGGAAGCCCTGCCCAAATTTGCCCAGCTGCAGGCCAGAAAAGTGCTGGTGCTGTCTGCCGGCAGCAACGTCGCCCTGTATGAAGTGGTGAACAGTAAAGCCGAATCGGTGCCGGTGGAGCGTGCCAAACCGTTTATCGAAGCCTATCTGGGCAACAAGAGCCGCGCCGCCCAGGCAGAAAAACTGTTTGCAGACCTGAAACAGAAAGCCAGCATCCAATACCAGGGCGACTTTGCCAAACTGGCCCAGACCGACGCAGCCAAGCCTGCCGCCGCCCCTGCAGCCGCACCCGCAGCCAAACCAGCCACACATGACGACGCCGTCAGCAAAGGCGTGGAGGCATTGCGATGAACTGGCGCCTGCTGCTGGCCGCCCTTGCCAGCCT
>JAUPTR010000359.1 GCA_030917985.1 Pseudomonadota bacterium
ACGCACCCAACTTGGCACTGGCTTCAAGGTACTGTTCCGTGGCCGCACAATCGACGAAGACCTGTACGAAGAACTCGAAACAGTGCTGCTGACGGCTGACGTGGGCGTGGATGCCACCAGCCAGTTGCTCGAAGAAATCCGTACAACAGTCAAAAAGAGCAACCTGGACAAGGCCGAAGAACTGAAAAGTGCGTTGCAGCAATCAATGACAGCGTTGATCCAGCCACTGCAACAACCCTTGGATATCAGCGGGCACAAGCCGTTCATCATCATGCTGGCCGGCGTCAATGGTGCCGGCAAAACCACCTCGATTGGCAAACTGGCGAAATATTTCCAGAGCCAGGGCAAATCAGTGCTGCTGGCAGCCGGCGACACATTCCGCGCAGCGGCCAAAGAGCAACTGCTGGCATGGGGTGAACGCAACAATGTCACAGTCATTTCGCAGGAATCAGGTGACTCGGCAGCGGTAATTTTTGATGCCATCAATGCCGCCCGGGCACGCAATATTGATGTAGTGCTGGCTGACACGGCTGGGCGCCTGCCTACGCAGTTAAATCTGATGGAAGAAATCAAGAAGGTAAAACGGGTTATCCAGAAAGCCGACCCGAGCGGCCCGCACGAGGTATTACTGGTTCTCGATGCCAACACCGGTCAGAATGCGGTGACGCAGGTCAAAGCCTTTGATGATGCGCTGGGCCTGACCGGCCTGATTGTCAGCAAACTGGACGGCACAGCCAAAGGTGGCGTGATTGCCGCTATCGCCAAACAGAGACCGGTCCCGTTGCGCTTTATCGGTGTCGGCGAGCAACTGGATGACTTGCGGCCATTTATTGCCGCTGATTACGTGGAGGCATTGTTCGATTGATTCACTTCAGCCAGGTTATTAAGCGTTACGCCGGCGGCTACGAAGCACTGAAAAACATCAGCTTTGAAATCGAGGACGGCGAAATGGTGCTACTGTCCGGCCACTCCGGCGCAGGTAAATCCACCCTGCTCAATCTGATTGCCGGGATTGAGCGCCCCACTAGCGGCACCGTGCTGGTAAACGGCCAGAATGTTGGCGCACTCAACCGCGCAGCCATCCCTTATTTGCGGCGCAATATCGGCCTGATTTTTCAGGACCACAAGCTACTGTTTGACCGCTCGGTGATGAACAACGTCAGATTGCCGCTGGACATCGCGGGCTATTCGCACCAGGACGCCCAGAAACGCGCTCGCGCCGCGCTGGACCGGGTTGGCCTGCTGCCGAAGGAAAAACTCAATCCAATCCATTTGTCGGGTGGCGAACAACAGCGCCTGTGTATTGCCCGCGCAATCGTGCATCGCCCAAGCATCTTGCTGGCCGACGAACCAACCGGCAATCTGGATCACGCCTACGCCGAAGACATCATGGATTTGTTTGAATCGTTCAACCAGGTTGGCGTTACCGTCGTCCTATCGACCCACGATGAAGGCTTCCTGAAGCAACGACCACACCGCATCCTGCGCCTTAAACAAGGGGGGCTCAGCCAATGAACAGTATCCGCCTGCGCATGATTGCACTTCGCAGCGCCATGCAACAGATGTTACGCATGCCGCTTTCCAGTCTGCTCAACACCATCGTCATCGGTATTGCCGCGAGTTTTCCATTGGGGCTGTATACCCTTCTGTTCAATGTTGACTCACTGCTCGGCCAGTTGCCGCAGCAGAACCAGATAACGATATTTCTGAAAACCTCGGCGACCCCGGTAGACATCAAACAAGTGCAGACCCTGCTGCGCAACCAGCCGGATCTGGCGCAAGCCTCGCTGATCACACGCGATCAGGCGCTGCAGACGATGAAGAGTGGCACACTGGGGGCAATGATTGATGCGCTGCCAGAAAACCCGCTGCCCGATGCTTTTAACCTGACGCCGAGCACCTCTGACCCGGAGCGTCTGCAGAAACTGGTGACCACCATCAGCAACTGGCCGCAAGTGGAATCCATCCAGCACGACTCAGACTGGGCAAAACGCCTGGCTGCACTACTGGATTTTGGTCGACAACTGACCGTACTGCTGGCAGCAGCGCTAGGCACCGCATTACTGGTGATTGCCAGCAACGCCATCCGCATGCAGGTACTCACTCGCAACGATGAGATTGAAGTCAGCAAACTGATTGGCGCAACCAACACCTTCATTCGACGCCCATTTGCCTACTTCGGACTCCTGCAGGGCGCATGTGGCGGGCTGCTGGCGATTGGCTGTGTCGTGCTGGCCATGCACCTGATCAGCCCCAACGTCAACCAAGTGGCAAGCCTCTACGCAGCCAGCTTTGCACTGCGCCTCCCCGAGCCGCTCATTTTATTGGCAGCGATCGCCATCACCTCACTCTTGTGCTGGATTGGCGCACTGCTGGCGGTAAACCGCCACCTGCGTCAACTGGATCATCAGCAAGGCTGAAACTTGAACTTTTTGCATAGTTAGCACTCTCAGGCGATGAGTGCTACTATCTTGGCAGGAGGATTATCACTGTGAATGCAGCAATGACTTTGCCCGTTATTTCGGACGCCAGCAGCCTGGAACATTACATCCAGAGCGTGAACAGCTTGCCGTTGCTGACCCAGGAAGAAGAAATCGAGCTGGCCACGCGCCTGCAGCAGCACAACGATCTGGAGGCGGCCCGCCACTTGGTTATGTCGCACCTGCGTGTAGTGGTAACTATTGCCCGCGGTTATGCTGGCTATGGTTTGCCGCAGGCTGACTTGATTCAGGAAGGCAACATCGGCCTGATGAAAGCAGTGAAACGCTTTGAACCGGATCGTGGCGTGCGCCTGTTCTCGTTTGCCATACACTGGATCAAGGCGGAGATTCACGAATTCATCTTGAAAAACTGGCGCTTGGTCAAAATAGCCACCACCAAATCGCAGCGCAAACTGTTTTTCAATCTGCGCAGCATGAAACAAAGCTTTGCCAGCCTGACGCATAAAGAGGCCAACGACATTGCCCTACAGCTCGGCGTAAAGCCGGAAGAAGTACTGGAAATGGAAATGCGCATCAACGGCCAGGACATGGCATTGGAGGGCGCGCATGACGATGGCGAAGATGGCTACGCACCGATTGACTGGCTTGCCGACGAGCAGGACGAACCGACGCAGCGTATTGAGCGGCGCGCGCTGGAAAACCTGCAAGGCGAAGGTTTGGCGTTTGCGCTTGAATCCCTGGATGAACGCAGCCGTCGCATTGTTGAGGCTCGCTGGCTGGCAGAAGAAGGTGAAGGCAAAACGCTGCATGATCTTGCTGCCGAGTTCAACGTATCTGCGGAACGTATCCGTCAGATCGAACAAAAAGCCTTGCAGAAAATGAAAAATGCTCTGCTGGCACGTTAACTCATCGATCTCAACACCCCACAACAACCCCGCCGAGGCGGGGTTGTTGTTTATGTCATCAGCACAGTCATTGCGATAAGCAACAATTGCCTATACTTGGGCATGTCTTGGTTATTCCAACGCTTACAGCGCCTGCAAACCTTTGTGTTATCCGCCCTCTTGTATTTCGTGGGTGTAGCGGCATTTTGCACCTGGCATTACCTCGACACCCGGGACAAGCTGATTGCCGATATCGACAAGCGCCTGGGCATCAGCGCCGCAGCCGTTCAGGCCATACTACCGTCAGATTTTCACGAACCTGAAACCTTGCGGCACGGCATCTCCAAGCAGGAAAGCTACCGTATCACCCTGCTTTTGTCCGGCTACGCCCGGCAAATCGGTGCGAAATATGTCTACACCCTGCTGGCACAAGGCAATAACCTCTACTTCACCAGCAGTAGCGCCACCGAGGCCGAGCTGCGCAAAGGTGATTATCTGAGCTTTCTCGAAGCCTACCCTGAGGCCAGCCCGGATATGAAACGCGGGCTGGCCTCGGGCAAACCTTTCCAGATCAGCTACACCGACCGCTGGGGAACGTTCCGCAGCGCCTGCCGGCCATACAGCAGCCGCTCAGGGCTGCACTATGCTGCCTGTGCCGATGAAGATATTGGCCATATCAACCAAGTACTGCGACAGGAAGTACATGCATCATTTGCCGTCGGGCTGCTGTTTACCGCGCTGGTCTTGCCATTTATCTGTGCCACGTATCGCCGCCAGCAAAAACATGTTGCGGCCCTGCGGGCAGAAATCCAGCAACGTAGCCAGGCTGAAGCTGAAATTCGCGCGCTGAACACCGAACTGGATCAGCGAGTCAAGCTGCGCACCGAGGAACTGGGCAACACCATCAAACGCCTGCAACAGGAAATCCTCGAACGACGCTTGAGTGAACAGGAACGGCGCAAATTTGCCGCGCTGGTGGAAAACAGCACCGAACTGATCGGTATTTTCTCGCTGGACGGGAAAATGCGTTACCTCAACCCAATTGGCAGAAAGCTCAGTGGAATTGCAGATGATGAGCCCATCGACACCTTGGTGATCACCGAAATTCTGCCTGAGGAATGGGGCCAACGAGCCAGCCAAGAGTTGCTGCCTCGCTTGCAACGAGGGCCGCTCGAAATCGAGGTGCCGCTGCGCAACCGCAGCGATGGGCGGCTGATTGACACCTTGCAGACAGTATTTCTGGTGCAGGACCCACATAGTGGCCAGGCACAGTGCATTGCCGTGGTTGCCCGTGACATCCGCGAACGCAAGCGCCATGAACAATCACTGGCGCAAGCCAAAGACGTCGCCGAAAGCGCCGCCCGCGCAAAAGACGAGTTTCTCGCCAATATGAGTCACGAGATACGCACACCGATGAACGGCATCATTGGCATGGTGGATTTACTGCAAGACACGGGGCTCAACGACGAACAAAACGAATTTGTACAACTCTTGCGCTGCTCCGCCGATAGCCTGCTGCGAGTCATCGACGACATGCTCGATATTTCGCGCATTGAAGCAGGGCAACTGGAAATTCACGAAGCAGAATTCAATTTGCCAGAATTACTGGAAGAAGCTATACGGCAGTTCCAGCCTGGCGTAGAACGCAAAAAACTGGCACTGGATTTACAGATTGCCGACGACGTACCTCACGCGGTGATAGGCGATTCGGCAAGGCTGCACCGCGTACTGGCACACCTGCTGAGCAATGCGCTGAAATACACCGACAAAGGCAGCATCACGCTCTGCGTGACGGCACTCAACAACAGCAGCGAAGTGGCCCAACTACGCTTCAGTATTATTGATACCGGCATTGGTATTGCACCGGAACTGCAGCAAAGCATTTTTGCCCCCTTCACCCAGGCCGACGCCAGCGCCACGCGCAAGCAAGGCGGCACCGGGCTTGGCCTGACACTCGCGCAACGGCTGGTGCAATTGATGGGAGGACAAATCGACATCGACAGCACGCCAGGACAAGGCAGCACCTTCAGCTTCAGCTTGTGCCTGGCACACTTGCCTGACGGCGATGATCAGGCACCGGAAACTGTGTCCGTGCCAACCCATCACAGCCGACGGCAACTCTCGGTGCTGGTTGCCGAGGACAATTTCATCAATCAAACCCTGATCGGCAGCCTGCTGGAACACCTTGGTCACCAGGTAACCGTGGTCGAGAACGGTCAACAGGCTGTAGACGCCCAACGTCAGCAAGTATTTGATTTGATACTGATGGATGTGCACATGCCGGTGATGGATGGACTGGTCGCCACCCGCACTATCCGCGACCATGAAGCGGAGCAAGGGCTGGCACCAACACCGGTGATTGCACTCACCGCAAACAATCGCGAAGGAGATAGGCAACGCTGCCTGCGAGCCGGAATGAACGATTTCATCGCAAAACCTGTCAGTCGCGAGGCGCTGCTCAAAGCGTTCAGCACACTTGAACCACACACAAGCAATTAGCTGAGCAAAATCAGTCCGATACATACAAAGCTCTAATTTTTAATGAG
>JAUPTR010000360.1 GCA_030917985.1 Pseudomonadota bacterium
GGGAAAGCCCAGCACCACCAGCCCCTTGTCCTTGTATTGCTGGTACAGCTTTTCCAGGCCCTCATATTGCGGGGTAAAACCACACTTGCTGGCAGTGTTGACGATCAACATCACCCTGCCATCATATTCTGCAAGTGATTGCTCCCGGCCATTCAAACGGGGGGCGTTAAAGGCATATATCGGTGCAGCCATCATATTTCTCCTGGTATGGGTGACAAGATGAGCCACAAGATATCAAACAATTAAATTGCACACAATATATTTGCAGGTAATTTATTCACAAGCAGGGCAGACATTGCCCTGCGTTCTAAATGCAAAACGGCCGAGATTACCCCCGGCCGTTTCAGAAACACCGTCACTGCGGACTTATTTCAAACCAAGCACGTCCTGCATATCAAACATGCCTTTGCGGCCAACCAGAAAACGCGACGCGCGCACCGCTCCCTGAGAGAAGGTCGCGCGGCTGGAAGCCTTGTGGGTAATTTCCACACGCTCGCCAATCCCGGCAAACACAACAGTGTGATCACCCACCACATCACCGCCACGCATGGTGGCAAAGCCGATGGTCGACGGGTCCCGCTCGCCGGTATTGCCTTCGCGACCGTAGACCGCACATTCCTTCAGATCGCGGTTGATGGCATTAGCGACCACTTCGCCCATACGCAGCGCCGTGCCCGACGGCGCATCAATCTTGTGGCGATGGTGCATTTCAACAATTTCGATGTCGTAACCACTGGACAGCACCTTGGCAGCGATTTCCAGCAATTTGAAAGTGAGGTTCACACCCACACTCATATTCGGTGCAAACATGATGCCGATATCGGCGGCGCCCGCCTGCAGTTGTTGTTTTTCCTCATCACTGAAGCCGGTGGTACCAATCACCATGTTCACACCCAGTTCACGACACACGGCCAAGTGCGCCAGCGTGCCTTCCGGGCGGGTGAAGTCGATCAGCGCATCGGCACCAGCCAGTGCGGCCTTCAGGTCCGACGTCACCTTGATATCCGGCGCACCCGCTACCAGCGCTGCGGCAGAGGTGCCCAGCAAGGGGCTGGCGGCATGTTCCAGCACGGCATACAGCTGGCAATCGGCAGACTGCAGCACGGTTTCGATCAGGGTACGCCCCATCCGGCCACCCGCGCCGGCAATCGCAATTTTCAAGCTCATGTTCAATCTTTCTTCGGAGTTTCGCCATCCTGCTTGGCGTTTTTCTGAATCTGTTCTGCTTCCAGCTCACGCGACTTTTCCATGGTCTGCGCGCGTGGCGACAGCTTGGGCTCGGCCGAGACAAAACCTTTCAGCGGCGGCATCACACTGCCTTCAAAACGTGCGGCAGCATCACCGGTAAAAAATACGGTGAACTGCTTGTCTTCGGTAACCTTGCCGTCGTAATACACCCGATACAGATAATCCCAGCGATCCGCATGGAAAGGATCAACCAGCAAGGGCGTGCCCAGCAAAAAACGTACTTGTGAGCGCGTCATGCCCGGCTTGAGTTTGGCGATCATGTCTTCGGTAATGTAGTTACCCTGCTGCACTTCCAGCTTGTAGGTCAGGGAGGAACAGGCCGTCAGGGCGGCAATACTCAGGACGAGAAAAAGTTTTCTCAATTGGAATCCGATGCTTATAGGACAAACCCACCATAAACCACCTTGCAGTCAAGTTTGCAAAGGCGCGCAAAGCCGATATCATAACCGAGAACATCCAGCCCAAAAAGCCACGCAATGAGCAAAGCCAGCGATCTGAAAGACATGGGCCTGAAGGCCACTGCCCCACGCCTGAAAATCCTCAACCTGTTTGAAAACACTGAACAGCGCCACATGTCGGCAGAGGATGTGTATCGCCTGCTGATTGCCGAGGATCTGGACATCGGCCTGGCAACCGTATACCGGGTGCTCACCCAGTTCGAACAGGCCGGCCTGCTGGTGCGCCATCACTTCGAGTCGGGCAAGGCGGTATTCGAACTGAATCAGGGCCATCATCACGACCATCTGGTGTGCCTGAAATGTGGCCACGTGGAAGAGTTCTTCGACGCTGAAATCGAGCAGCGACAGGATGCCATCGCGGCAGCACGCGGTTTCAAGGTAGAGAGCCACTCGATGTATCTGTACGGCCTGTGCTGCAACTGCGCACCCAAATAATCCGGCCACACACAGCGCTCAATACCGATGTTAGCCTGGCTTGATGGCAACAGCCCGTTTCCGCCATTAAACCGGGCGCTGCAATCACCCAACGGACTGCTTGCAGCAGGCGGCGATCTGTCGCCGCAGCGCCTGTTGCAGGCCTATTCGCAAGGCATTTTCCCCTGGTACAACCCCGGCGAGCCGATTCTCTGGTGGAGCCCAAACCCGCGCATGGTGCTGATTCCACAGCAACTGCGGGTGACGCGCTCGCTGGCCAAGGTACTGCGTAACCGCAGCTACGAAATCCGCGTCGATACGGCATTCCGGCAAGTGATGACCGCCTGCGCCGCACCGCGCGACGCCGAGGGTGGCAGCTGGATCGGCCCGGAAATTATCGACGGTTACTGCGAGTTACACCGGCTCGGCCACGCCCACTCGATCGAAACCTGGATAAACGGCGAACTGGCCGGCGGCCTGTATGGCGTGGCGCTGGGCAAAATGTTTTATGGCGAATCAATGTTTACCCGCAGCAACGATGCATCGAAAATTGCCTTTGTGCATCTGGTGCAAAAACTGCAGCAATGGGGCTGCGGCATGATCGACTGCCAGATGTTCACCGATCACCTGCATTCGTTCGGCGCGCAGCTGATTCCGCGCGAACAATTCACTGCTAAACTCAGACTATTAATTGCCGAAGAGGCCATGTTTCAGCCTTGGCATTATCGCAATGTGCCGACCAGCACGGCGAAATCGCCAGGCTGACACGCTGCCAGACACACCCAAACAATATGCACGGCGCCGCCGGCAGCCACTGCCGGCGGCGGACGGGCAATGGAGATACACGTGAGCAAACTCGGAGAACAGGGCAAGGCGCTGATCCAGTTTTATACTACCGCGCCGTATCCCTGCAGCTATCTGCCAGAAGAGCAGGCACGCTCGCAAGTCGCCATCCCCGGCGACCTGATCGACGCCAGTGTATACAGCCAGCTGGTGCGTGCCGGCTTCCGCCGTAGCGGCCTGTTTACTTACCGCCCCCACTGTGATCGTTGCCGGGCCTGCGTGCCGGTGCGCGTGCGTACCGCCGAATTCACCTCCAACCGCACCCAGCGCCGCGTCTGGCGCGATTACCAGCACCTGCAGATTGATGTATTGCCGCTTGGCTACAACGAAGAACACTACCAGCTGTATCGCCATTATCAGCAAACCCGCCATGCCGGCGGCGGCATGGATGAAGACAGCCGCGAGCAATATCGCAATTTCATTCTCAAGAGCAATGTTTCCAGCTTTCTGGCGGAATTCCGCGATCAGGACGGCAGCCTGAAAATGGTCAGCCTGATCGACGAACTGGACGACGGCCTGTCGTCGGTTTACACCTTTTTTGATCCCGACCCGCGCGCCAGCCTGGGCACCTTCAACGTGCTCTGGCAAATGGCCTTGTGCCGCAAGCTGCAGCTGCCCTACCTGTATCTGGGCTACTGGATCGGCGCCAGCCAGAAAATGAACTACAAAACCCGCTATCAGCCGCTGGAAGGGCTGCAGGATGGCACATGGCAGCGAATGCAGCCGTAAACAAGCATTACATATGAATTGTGCAGGCGCCCGTTGATTCCTGCACTAGCATGAAATATGCCTCGCCACCGAATTGTGCATCATGCCCGAATCACTGAAACAAGTCGCAAGCAACCCGGAACAACTTCACCAGCTGCTGGAAAGCAGCCACCATCAAGGCCACCAGCGGCTGGGCCATCACCTGCTGGATGCCGGCCTGATCCAGCCTGAACAGCTGCACCGCGCGCTGATCCTGCAGCACGCCAGCCAGGGCCAGCGCCTGGGCGAAATCATGCTGGAACAAGGCTTGCTGCAGGCACCTGATCTGGAAGACGTGCTGCACCGGCAACTGGAAGTGCCGCGTGCACACCTGGGCAGCTTTGAAGTTGACGCAGAAATCGTCAAGCAGCTGCCGGAAAGCTCGGCACGCCGCTACCACGTCATGCCGATGCTGCTGCATGGTGATGCCCTGGTGCTGGCCACAGAATCGCTGCTGACTCAGGATGCGCTGGATTCACTGCGCTTTGTTACCCAGCGCAAGATATTGCAGGTGCTGGTGGATAGCGGCGAAGTACAGCAGGCCATCGAGGAATATTACCTGCACGAGGTGGGCGGCGACGACCTGCAGCGTTATGAAAAAACCATCGAGCCGCACGAAGAAGAACAGCGCGTCTGGCGCGAAGCCGAACAGCAGGCCAAGCAGCAGCCTATCGTCAAGCTGGTGGATTCGATGATCCGCAACGCGATTGTGCAGAAAACCTCGGACATCCATATCCTGCCCGGCAAGGAAACCTTCCTGCTGCAATACCGCATCGATGGCACGCTGGTCAAAGTGCGCGATTTTCCGAAAACCCTGCTGCCGCCGGTGGTCAGCCGCATCAAGATTCTCTCGCGCCTGAACATTGCCGAACGCCGCCTGCCCCAGGACGGCCGCCTGACCTACAACCAGGGCGGGCAAGAAGTGGATCTGCGGGTATCGATCATCCCCATGCAGTTTGGCGAAAGCATTGTCATCCGCCTGCTCAACAAGAATGCCGGACTGCGGCGGCTGTCGCAAATCGGCTTTGGCGAAGCCGACGAAGCCCGCCTGCGCGATCTGCTGAACCGCTCACACGGCATCATTCTGGTCACCGGCCCGACCGGCTCCGGCAAATCCACCACACTTTATGCGGCGCTGCAGGAAGTGGCCAAGCAAAACGTCAATGTCATCACCGTGGAAGACCCGATCGAATACGAGCTGGCCGGCATGCGCCAGATCCAGCTGATTCCGTCGATCAACTTCAGTTTTCCACAAGCGCTGCGCGCCATCCTGCGGCACGATCCGGACGTGGTGATGATTGGGGAAATGCGCGATCTGGAAACCTGCAAGATAGCCGTGGAAAGTGCGCTCACCGGGCATCTGGTATTCAGCACCCTGCACACCAACGATGCCGCCAGCACCATCGTGCGCCTGCTGGAAATGGGCATCGAACCCTACATGATCCGCGCCGCGCTGATTGGCGTGCTGGCACAACGACTGGTGCGCAAGAACTGCCAGCACTGCCTGGAACCGGAAGAGATGACACCGCTGATGCGCATCAACCTCGGCCTGGAAGACAACGAAACCTTCTATCGCGGGCGGGGCTGCGAGCACTGCCACAACAGCGGCTTCTCCGGCCGCGCCGCCGTCTACGAACTGCTGACGCTGGATGAAGCCATCCGCAACATCATCCACCACGGCTCATCCAGCGACGAAATCCGCTCGCTGGCACTGCAACGCGGCATGACACCCATGCCGCAACACGGCGTGGCGCTGGCGCGGCAAAAACTGGTGTCGATTGCCGAAGTCTACCGCTCCTGCATGTAAGCCCTGCCCTGCAAGCCAAGCCTGGCGCGGCTTGCAGGCCAGGCTACAGCCCGCGCCAGGCTTGCCTTGCAGGCCGGTTCAACGCGGATTACCCACCGCCCGCCAGGCGGCATCGGCCAGATCGTCAGCCAGTTGCGGCGGCGGAGTTTTGGCCCTGCCCGACAACCACGCCCGGCAATATTCCTGCGCCGGGCCAACAATCAGCGCTGCATACAACTCCAGCGGCAATTGCCGTAACTCACCCTTTTCCAGCCAGGGGCGAAAATACGCCAGCACCTGCGAATAATTCGCCTTGTTGTTCTGCTGCAGCCGCTGCCCCTGCTCGCCGCGATTGACCAGCGTGCGTGCCTGGAAAATGAAGCGCGCCAGCTCCGGGTTGTGCACCACCCAGTCGATATAGGTCGCCACCATCGCCTTCACCGCCGTTTCGGCACCCTCCGCCGCCGCCAGTGCAGCCAGCAATTGCTGCCAGTATTGATCCAGCCCGTTGATGAACAAGTGGGCAACAATGCCCTCCTTATTGCCAAAGTGGTGATAAATGCTGCCCACGCTGGCGCCGCAACGGGCGCGAATCGCGTCGATGCTGGTGGCCTCGATGCCGGCCTCGTTAAAGCAGGCGATGGCCGCCTGCAGAATGTCCTGTTTCCGATCCGTTTTTTCGTTCATTGCAATTCAATCGTACAAAAACACTTGCACTAGAATTTTATTCTAGAATATTATTCCAACCATGCATTCACCCACCCCACCAAGGAGCAGCACCATGAGCCAAGCCCTGCAGTTCTATCAAAGCGCCGGTAACGAAGCCTTCAGCAAAATGGTGTGCCAGATGGCACCCTACTTTGCCACCATCGACCCCATGTTTGTTGAACTCAAGCCCGGCTATGCAGAGGTAAAACTGCCGATGCGCCGCGAGGTTACCAATCATCTGGGCACTGTGCACGCAATTGCGATGTGCAACGCGGCCGAGCTGGTGGCCGGTACCATGACCGATGTATCGATTCCGGCCGGCAGTCGCTGGATTCCGAA
>JAUPTR010000361.1 GCA_030917985.1 Pseudomonadota bacterium
ATACAAAGCTCTAATTTTTAATGAGTTTTTCCTGTAAATAACACCTTGAAAATTCACACTCCGCATCCAAAATAAAGTTATGCGCAAACGCATTCGGTGACATCGCAGCAAAAAGTCGATCCCGGCCAAATTCTTCGTTAACAACACGTGATGACGACGGTATTATTGAGCTTTGCAGTTGAAGTAAGCCATGTCTACACAGAAAAACGACGATACGATACTTGAGACGGCCAAGGTAGGGGTTGGGCAACCACCGCTGTACAAGGTGCTGCTGCTGAATGACGACTACACACCGATGGAGTTTGTGATTGTGGTGCTACAACAGTTTTTCCGAATGGATCGGGAACAGGCAACGCGGATCATGCTCAAAGTACATCATGAGGGTCGCGGAATCTGTGGGGTTTTCCCGAAGGATATCGCGGCAACCAAAGTGGAACAGGTGCTGGCATTTGCCCGGCAGCAGAACCACCCGCTGCAATGTGTAATGGAGGAGAATTAGGCAATGATTGCGCAAGAACTGGAAGTCACATTACACATGGCATTCATGGACGCGCGGCAGAAGCGCCATGAGTTCATTACTGTCGAGCACTTGCTGCTGGCCATGCTCGACAACCCGACAGCAGCCGAAGTGCTGCGTGCCTGCGCCGTCAATATGGACGAATTGCGCAAGAGCCTTGCTGACTTCATCAATCAGCACACGCCGATTGTTTCCGGCAGCGAGGAAGTCGACACCCAGCCTACGCTCGGTTTCCAGCGCGTGATTCAGCGTGCGATTCTGCACGTGCAATCGTCGGGCAAAAAAGAAGTGAACGGCTCCAATGTGCTGGTTGCCATTTTTGGCGAGAAAGACAGCCATGCGGTGTTTTTCCTGCACCAGCAAGGGATCACCCGACTTGATGTAGTCAACTTCATTTCCCACGGCATCACCAAGAACAGCACCGGTAGCGCTGCCAGTGGCAGCGGCACATCCAAGGCCGAAAGTGAGCAGGAAAGTGAACAGGAAGGCAGCGCGGGTGGCGCGCTGGAAAACTACACCCAGAACCTCAACCAAGCGGCGCTGAATGGTCGTATCGATCCACTGATCGGCCGAGACTCTGAACTGGAACGCGTGATTCAGGTATTGTGCCGCCGCCGCAAGAACAACCCGCTGCTGGCGGGGGAAGCAGGTGTAGGCAAAACAGCAATCGCCGAAGGCTTGGCCAAGCGCATTGTTGAAGGCACCGTGCCGGAAGTCCTGTCGCGTTCCACCGTCTACGCACTGGATATGGGCGCGCTGCTGGCCGGCACCAAATATCGTGGCGATTTCGAACAACGCCTGAAAGCGGTCATCAAGCAACTGACTGCTGATCCGCACGCAATTCTCTTCATTGACGAAATTCACACGCTGGTTGGCGCAGGCGCCGCATCGGGCGGCACGCTTGACGCATCCAACCTGTTGAAACCGGCGCTGTCCAACGGCTCGCTGCGTTGCATTGGTGCCACGACTTACAACGAGTTCCGCGGGGTATTCGAGAAAGACCACGCGCTGTCGCGCCGTTTCCAGAAAATCGACGTCTCGGAACCGACGGTGGATCAGACCGTGGAAATCCTCAAAGGGCTGAAATCGCGCTTTGAAGAGCACCACGGCGTCAAATACACCCAATCGGCACTGGCAACCGCAGCGGAATTGTCGGCACGTTATATCAACGACCGCCATCTACCGGACAAGGCAATTGATGTCATCGACGAAGCCGGTGCGGCGCAACGCATTCTGCCCAAATCCAAGCAGAAGAAAACCATTACCAAGCACGAAATCGAAGACATCATCGCCAAAATCGCGCGAATTCCGCCGAAAACGGTGTCGAGTGATGACCGCAACGCACTCAAAACGCTGGATCGCGACCTGAAAAACGTGGTATTTGGTCAGGACAAGGCAATCGAGGTACTGGCATCGGCGATCAAGATGGCGCGTTCCGGCCTAGGCAACCCGCAAAAACCGATTGGATCTTTCCTGTTCAGCGGCCCAACCGGTGTTGGCAAAACCGAGGTGGCCAAGCAGCTGGCTTATACGCTGGGCATTGAGCTGGTGCGCTTCGACATGTCGGAATACATGGAACGTCATGCCGTATCACGCCTGATCGGCGCACCTCCGGGTTATGTCGGTTTCGAGCAGGGCGGCCTGTTGACCGAAGCCATCACCAAACAGCCGTATGCCGTGTTGTTGCTGGATGAAATCGAAAAAGCCCATCCAGACATCTACAATGTGTTGCTGCAGGTGATGGATCACGGCTCGCTGACCGACAACAATGGCCGCAAGGCGGATTTCCGCAATGTGATCATTATCATGACCACCAATGCGGGCGCCGAAGCACTGGCGAAACCTGCCATCGGCTTCACCAACAGCAAGCAGACCGGCGACGAAATGCAGGATATCAAACGCATGTTCTCGCCGGAGTTCCGCAACCGTCTGGATGCGATCATCCCGTTTGCGCCACTGAACGAGGAAATCATCCTGCGCGTGGTAGACAAGTTTCTGTTGCAGCTGGAAGCGCAGTTGCACGAGAAGAAAGTCGATATTCAGTTCTCCGACGAACTGCGTCGCCATCTGGCAGAAAAGGGTTTCGACCCGCTGATGGGCGCACGCCCGATGCAGCGTCTGATTCAGGATACGCTGCGCAAGGCACTGGCCGACGAACTGCTGTTTGGGCGTCTGGCCAGCGGCGGACATGTGTTTGTTGATCTCGACGACAAGGATGGAATCCTGCTGGATATCCAGACCGAAGAAGAGATCGCGCCGGCCACCAGCACCTGAACTTGAGCGACACAACAAAACAGCGGC
>JAUPTR010000047.1 GCA_030917985.1 Pseudomonadota bacterium
CAGCCACAGGGGCGCCTCTCCCGCCGAATAGGCGGGCAGCGTGCTGCAGCCGGCGATCAGCGTCAGGGACAGGCAGCACACTACAATCCGTTGTGTCGTTTTCATCTTGAACATGTTACAGGCTATCCAGGTAGGCGCACAGCTGCAGCAAGGCCTGCTCGGCCTGCTGCAGCGCGGACTGTGCGGCCGGCCAGTCGTTGTTGCGGGCACTCAGCTCCAGCGTTTTCAAGGCACGGGCGGCATCGTCGGCGCCAATCTGCGCCACCGTGCCTTTCAATTTGTGCGCCGCACGCGCCAGGCCATCACCATCCTGCTGCTGCAGCAGGGGCAACAGTTGCGGCTGCAGCTCGCGGGTCATGCCCAGCGCCAGGGCTATCACGTCGGGCAATACCTCACGACCCAGCTGGGCCTCCAGTTCGGCCAGTGCCTGCGCCACCGCCGGCAATTCGGCCACGCTGCCGGCAACCGGCGGTGCGACTGCAAACGCCGGTGCGGCCAGCGATGGCGCTGGTTTGAACCAGCGCAACACAATCTGCGACAAAGCCTCAAACGTTACCGGCTTGCTGGCAAAATCATCCATGCCGGCTGCCAGACAAGCGTCGCGGTCTTCCTGAAAGGCGTTGGCAGTCAGGGCAATCACCGGCACCGTGGCATACGGCGGCGGCAAGGCGCGAATCGCGCGCGTGGCCTGAAAGCCATCCATCAGCGGCATCTGGCAATCCATCAGCACCAGATCGAAATGCTGCTGTTGCAGCAATGCCAGCGCCTGTTCGCCATTCTCTGCCACGCCAACTTCACAGCCAATCTGCGTCAGCATCAGTTTGGCCACACGCTGGTTGAGTGGATTATCCTCTGCCAGCAACACATGCGGCACCGCGCCACCAAGCTGCCCGGCAAGCGTCACGCTGCTACCCTGCCCTGCCGGCTGTGCCTGCCCCCCAAGCAAGGCCAACAGAGTATCCAGCAACACCCGCCGGCGGATGGGTCGCAACAACTGGCGATGCTGGGCATCGGCAAGCATGCTGTCGCTGCGCTGCTCGGCGTAGGACATCCAGCACAGGCTGCGGGTTGCCGGCGGCAGTTGCTGCAGCAGTGCAGCGCGCACATTGGCGTCCCGCACATCCAGCAAAATCGCCGCATATCCGCTTCCCGCCGCATCTGAACCGGCCGCCTGCTGTGGTGTCAACAACTGAACCTGATCACCCAGCATGGCACGCAAGCAATCGAGTACCGGCGGGCAATCGCTGACAGCCAGAAACTTCAGGCCGTGCAGCGATGCCGGCAACGATGGCGGGCAGAAACCGGCGGCAGGTTGCGCCATCGCCACCTCGAACCAGAACGTTGCCCCCTGCCCTGGCACGCTGTCCACGCCGATCCGTCCATCCATGGCCTCTACCAGACGACGGCAGATCGACAGGCCGAGCCCGGTGCCGCCAAAGCGGCGCGTGGTTGAGGCGTCGGCCTGGGTGAATGGCTGGAACAGTTTGCTGCGCGCCTGTTCATCCAGGCCGATGCCGCTGTCGCACACCTCGCAGCGCAGCCGCAGCTTGTTGCTGTCCTGCTCCAGCAGCGCCAGGCGAATGCGGATACCGCCCTGCCCGGTAAACTTGATGGCATTACCGACCAGATTGATCAGAACCTGCCGCAGCCGGCCCGGATCGGCCCGCACCCGCAACGGAATCTGCGGCGCCACTTCCTGCGACAGATACAGCCCCTTGCTGTCGGCCTTTTCGGCAAACACATCGAGCACTTCGTCGAGCAGTTCGCGCAAGTCAAAGTCGAGAGGCTCCAGCTCCAGATGCCCGGCCTCGATCTTGGAATAATCCAGCAGATCATTGATCAGGCCGAGCAGCGCTTCTCCCGAAGTCAACACGGATGCCACGTAGTCACGCTGCACCGCGTCCAGGCCGGTTTGCTGCAACAGGCTGCTGAAGCCGATAACGGCATTCAGCGGAGTGCGGATTTCATGGCTCATATTGGCAAGGAAATCGCTCTTGGTGCGGCTGGCGGCCAGAGCGTCATCCTTGCCGCGCAGGATCAGCGCCTCGTGCTCGGCTCGTTCCAGCCCGAGCACGGCCACATGCAGAAACACATCGATATTGGCCTGATCCGCCTCGCTCGGTGCCGACTGCGGGTCAAAATGAATCATCCAGTAAGCGGAAGGCGGCTTGCCGCCGACACTCAGGCAGCGGGCCCAGACTTGCCCCGGCGCAGCGGCGGCATGGTTTTGACATAGCAGCTGCCAGCCGGCCTGCGCGGAGTCGGCCGGCAATATCCCGTCCTGCTGCGGCCAGGCACAGCGCCCGGCCCGGCAGTCTGCCAGCCAATCGTTCCAGAAAGCGGCAAGCGGCGGATGATGGCACCCCAGCAATGCCTGTGGCAGATCCCTGGCAATCAGGCAACAGCGCAGTCTGGGAAAATAAATCTCGAAGGCACGCGTCAGCCAGGCCGCCAGTTGCTCGAACACCATGCCGGAGGCCAAGCCCTCCAGCAGTTCGCTACGCAGCTCCAGCGAAGAGCGCAGCTGCAGCTCGTCGGTATGATCCTCTCCCGAGCAAAGCATCAACAGCTGGCCGGACAACAGATCCGGAACCAGCACACTGCTCCACGACACCTGCCTGATCTCGCCGTGCGCGGTACGCAGATTCAACTCAAGCAAGACGGGCTCACCC
>JAUPTR010000362.1 GCA_030917985.1 Pseudomonadota bacterium
ATCTTGTCGTCAACAAGGAAGCCACCCTTTAGCAGGCACTGATCAAGGACAAGCATTGCGACAACCTGTACGTGCTGCCGGCATCACAAACCCGTGACAAGGACGCGCTGACCCAGGAAGGCGTGGCCGAAGTGCTGGCTGAACTGAGCAAGGAGTTCGACTATATCGTTTGCGACTCCCCGGCCGGCATCGAAAAAGGTGCATTGATGGCGCTGTATTTCGCTGACGAAGCCATTGTCGTCACCAACCCGGAAGTCTCGTCGGTGCGTGACTCGGACCGCATTCTTGGCATTCTCGATGCCAAATCGCGTCGTGCAGTCGAAGGCGGCGACCCCGTCAAGACCCACCTGCTGGTTACACGTTATTCGCCCAAGCGCGCCAACGAAGGTGAAATGCTGTCGGTGGAAGACGTGCAGGAAATCCTGCGCATCCCGCTGATCGGCGTGATCCCGGAATCGGAAACCGTGCTGCAAGCCTCCAATGCCGGCACACCGGCCATCCACATGAACGGCAGCGACGTTGCCGAGGCCTATCGTGACTTCGTCTCGCGCTTTCTGGGCGAAACCCTGCCGATGCGCTTTGTTGAATATCAGAAGCCCAACTTCCTGGTATCGGTCACCAAACGACTGTTTGGAGGCTGACCATGTCTTTTCTGAGCTATCTGCTAGGCCGCCGCCCGCCATCCGCAAGTGTCGCCAAAGAACGTCTGCAAATCATCCTTGCCCACGAACGCGGCAGCCGTGGCGCACCGGACTACCTGCCGGCACTCAAGGAAGAACTGATGGCCGTGATTTCCAAATATATCTCGGTCAACAAGGACGACATCAAGGTATCGCTGGAGAAACAGGACAACTACGAAGTCCTGGAACTCAATATCGTTTTGCCTGACGCAAAGAAATAATGCACCGATAGTCGGGCACGGGGTTTACCCACTGCGCGAAAATGAGTGGTTTTGGTAGGTCGGACTTCAGTCCGACGCAGTCGCTTACGTTTTGCACCGCGTCGGACTGAAGTCCGACCTACGCCCCTGTTTTCACGGCAGTGCAGGGTTCACCCCGTACTTGGCCTTCGTCAAAATCAATCAAATCAGGATATCCTTATCATCAGATAATATTGACTTATCCACCGACAGGCGATCCACATCAGCGACAGGCAAGAGCAACGCCCCGACCGGAAATAATAAAAATAAACATTTAATAATCAGCAGTTTAAAAATATTTTCAAGAAAACACGAACAGACATTGACCAAACCGGCGAATCTGTGCGCTTACAAACAATAAAAACACCCACACAATTATCCACAGCCCGGAAAACCGTTTGTGGAATACCCGACAGGGCCGACTCCTGATCCTTGTCTGCCCAAGCCAATCCTGATTAAGAGCCGCCAACTTTTTTGCATGAATTGCGAGCCACGCAGTGAATCAACTTTTTGTCTGCCCCCTGACCCCGGAACAAACAGACCCCGCCCAGGCACTGGCAAACGAACTCGGACTGGCGTTTGCAGCACAGCCGCCCGCCACCTGCACCCATGTATTGATGCAGGAGCCGGAACGCGTGGCGCTGCACACGCTGGGTAAACACGCACCGGGGCCGGTGTATGTCGACTTTGTGCAAGGCGCGGCCGCCTGGCGCCGCCAGCATGGCGGTGGACGCGGCCAATTGCTGCCGAAAGCCGCCGGTTTGAAGGGCGAGTTTGTGCCGAATGTGATTGACAGCACCGCTGGCCTGGGCCGCGACGGCTTTGTACTGGCGTCGCTGGGTTGCCCGGTCACCTTGCTGGAACGTTCGCCGCTGGCTTTTGCCCTGCTGCGTGACGGCATCCGACGGGCCTTGCTGGATGCCGAAGTTGCACCGATTGCACAACGCATGACACTGATCCACACCGATGCCAGCACTTATCTGCAGGCACTGCTCGAGGCTCAATATCCGGATGTGGTGGTGGTTGACCCGATGTTTCCCGAACGTGGCAAGGCGGCACTGGCGAAAAAGGAAATGCAGGCGTTTCAGGCACTGATTGGCGATGACCTGGATGCGCCAACATTACTGCAGGCGGCACTGGGCTGCGCCAAAAAACGCGTCATCGTCAAACGCCCCCGCCTTGCCGCTGCCATCGAAGGCCCCAAGCCCAATCTGCAAATGGCCGGGCAAAGTACGCGGTTTGATGTGTATCTGAAGTGCTGAGCAGGCGAAAAGATGAAACCTGCGTCAACGCCCCCTAAAATGGAATTTCAATCCTGATCCCAGGCCCCTCGATGCAGCCCCTAGCCGCCAGCATGCAAGTTGTACGCGCCCCAGAGCCCGGTGATGCCGATGCTCTGGTCTTCGAATCGCATCCATTGCCCAAGGTGGGTGATCAGGATGTGTTGATCCGGGTGGGTGCAGCCGGCCTCAATCGGCTGGATATATTCCAGCGCGAAGGGCGTTATCCGCCACCACGCGGGGTGACGGATGTGCTGGGGCTGGAAGTGGCTGGCGAGATTGTTGCAGTCGGCAAGGATGTCAGCCGCTGGCAGCTCGGCGATCAGGTGTGCGCGCTGCTGCCCGGCGGCGGCTATGCCGAATATGCCCGCGCCCCGGCAGACCTGTGTCTGCCAATACCCTGTGGGCTGAGCCAGACACAAGCAGCGGCGTTACCCGAGGCCTTGTACACCGTGTGGAGCAATGTGTTTCAACGGGTGGCGCTGCAGCCGGGCGAAACCTTGCTGGTGCAAGGCGGCGCCAGTGGCATTGGCACCACGGCCATCCAGCTGGCGCGGGTATTTGGCCACCGGGTGTTTGCCACTGCCGGCACAGCAGAAAAATGCCAGGCTTGTGTCGATCTGGGCGCCGAACGCGCCATCAATTATCACAGCGAAGATTTTGTCGAGGTGGTGCGAGAAGCCACACAAAACCGCGGCGTGGATGTGATTCTCGACATGGTGGGTGGCAACTATCTGCTACGCGAGCTGAAAGCACTGGCCGACGATGGACGCATCTGCCTGATTGCCTTTCTCGGCGGCGCCAAGGCAGAAGTCAATCTGGCGGAGATGTTGCGCCGTCGCCTGACGCTCACCGCCTCGACGCTGCGCTCACGCGATATCGCCTTCAAGGCAGCGCTGGCCCGCGAGCTGGAGCAACAGGTCTGGCCCCATCTGGCCTCTGGTGCGGTTAAACCGGTATTGCACCGCACCTTTGCCTTTAGCGATGTGGCCGACGCACACCGCGAACTGGAAGCCGGCCAGCATATCGGCAAAATTGTGCTGCAAATGTAAATCGGCCGACCCCGTTAATACACCTCGCCCTCCCTGCAAACGTAAATCAGGCCTGCGCGTGCTATAACCAAGCTAGGAGCGACTTGGCACAGCATCAACCATGAACGAATTCATCGAATACCTGCACGAGGTATTTACAAGCGGATTTGCCGCCATTTCAGTATCTGCGGCAGGGCAAACTGACCCGGCTGGGCTATTACCAGGCACCACCGGAAATACTGGAACAGGCAGACGAAGCGGCAATCTGGGCGCGGCGCTCGTTTGCCGCAGCCGTCAGGGCGCAAGTGCGCAAAAACAGATCGCGATTATGAAAAACGGCTTTATCAGGAGAATACAATGATTGAAACCCGGCTGGAGACCTTTCAGGCATGGGTACTGTTTTTCTCCGAATCAGAGCTGCCGGTGCTACGCCGAACCATCGACGAGCTGGCGCGGCTGAAAGCCAATGAAGACAACATCACCAGCCGCGATATTGCCAATGTGCTGCTGCACGATCCGCTGATGTCGCTGAAAGTGCTGCGTTATCTGCAGGAACACCGCAAACAGAGCCAGACCACCGACATCACCACCGGCAGCCGTGCGGTGATGATGCTCGGCACTACGCCGTTTTTTAACTCCTTCGCCAATCTGACGGCAATCGAAGATCATCTGGCCGCCTATCCCGAAGCGCTCACCGGCATCATGCGCGTACTCAGCCGCTCGTTTCATGCAGCCCTCCACGCGCGCGAATGGGCAACCATACGCCATGACATGGAAGTGGAAGAAATCACCGAAGCGGCGCTGCTGCACGATCTGGCGGAAATTCTGCTGTGGTGTTTCGCACCCAGGTTCGCGCTGCAAATCCGCGATCTGCAAAACAACGATGCCACGCTGCGCAGCACTGCCGCGCAGCAGCAGGTGCTCGGCTTCAAGCTGCTGACACTGCAACTGGCGCTGGCCAAGCTGTGGCATGTGCCGCAACTGCTGCAGGACCTGATGGACGACAATCATCCGGAATCGCCACGCACCCTGAATGTGACGCTGGCGGTGGCGCTGGCCCGCCACAGCGCCGACGGCTGGTTCAATGCCGCACTGCCAGACGATCTGAAAGCAATCCAGGCATTCTTGCGCAAGGACGAATGGGATGTACGGCGCGTGATCATGCGTTCGATTCTTGCCGCCGCCCGCAGCAGCGCCTGGTATCAATGGCCGCCGGCAGCAAGTTTTCTGCCGCTGCAGCCAACAGAATAACTTCGCGGGCAGCATCTGCTACCCGCGCCTCACTTCCGACCCGCCGTTATGACCTCTGCCGAACCCAAGTTTGACCTGAAAAACGTACTTGCCGAACTGATCAAGGACGGCATGCTGGCACGTGACACTGCCGAAAAAATGTACATCGGCACCCGCACCCGCGAGCGGGCCGAAGCGCACCCGCTGACGCTGGTAGCCGAGCAGAAATGGAACTCCGCCGAAGACCCGCCACGGCAGCTGACCATAGAAGTGCTGATGCGCTGGCTGGGAAAAAAACACGGCATCGATTACATGCATATCGACCCGCTGAAAGTGGATGCACCCAAGGTCTGCGCCGTGTTGTCACACGCCTATGCCACCCGCTACAAGATTCTGCCGCTGGCGGTGAGCAACACCGAAGTCACCATCGCCACCGCCAACCCTTACGACCGCGAATGGGAGCCGCTGGTAGAACACGCCACACGGCTGAAAGTGAAACGGGTGGTAGCCAATCCGCAGGACATCCTGCGTTATCTGGCCGAGTTCTACAGCCTGTCGCAATCGCTGAAAGGCGCCAGCAAAACCCAGAGTGGCGCCGGCATCGGCGTTGCCTCGTTCGAACAACTGGTGGAGCTGGGCAAACGTGGCTCGCTCGACGCCAACGACCAGCACATCGTCACCGTGGTCGACTGGCTGCTGCAATACGCCTACGATCAGGGCGCCAGCGATATTCATCTTGAACCACGGCGCGAGAGCGGCAACGTGCGTTTCCGCATCGATGGCGTGATGCACATGGTGCACCAGATCCCCACGGCGGTACTGAACGCGGTCACCAACCGCATCAAGCTGCTCAGCCGCATGGACATCGTCGAAAAACGCCGGCCGCAGGATGGCCGCATCAAAACCCGCACCCAGGGCGGCGAGGAAATCGAGCTGCGCCTGTCGACCATGCCCACTGCCTTTGGCGAAAAACTGGTATTGCGGATTTTCAACCCGGACGTGCTGGTCAAATCGTTCCGCGAGCTCGGCTTCAACGACGACGAATTTGCCACCTGGGAAAAGCTCATCACCCAGC